>JANMFP010000196.1:0-8387 GCA_031378135.1 Variovorax sp.
TAGGGCATTTTGTAAGGTGATGCGCGCTTGTGCGAATTCATGGCGGCTTTGTTCAATGGTGGCTTGCAGTGTGGCGATGTCGTAGCTGGCGGCTGGGTTGCTCCAAAGCGAGCCGATCATGGCTTGGGCTTGGCCGAGGTAACGCGGATCGGCGGTTTGCCGCGCTAGGCTAATGGCTCGACGCACAGCGGGCACGAGATCGGCAGGGGACGCTGCTTTGGGTATGCGTGCGCCTAGTTTTTCAATCACGACTTCATCGCTCGTGATGCGGAGCTCTTTAACTTGCGAGTAAGTCAAGCTTGCCAGGCATGCCAGACTTGCGGTAAGGAGCGCAATCAATATTTTTTTCATGCTTGTTTTACGCAAAAAAGAGGCACGGATGCATGCGCAACCGTGCCTCGTGGAGTCATGGCTCTGATTTAAGCAGTCGCATAAGATGACTTATTTGAGCGGCTTATTTGAGCGGCTTACATAAGCGGCTGTGTTTAAGCCGCTAGGGGCATCCCATCAGCCGTATCCGAGACGGCCAATTCAGCGTCGCCCAAAATCAAAGGCGTTTCAGTGTTTGCCTCGCCTTTGGCAACGACACTTGAAACGAAGTCGAAAGCAGCGCCGGCATCTTGTGTTGCCGCCACAGGCACATCAGTGCCAGGCACCAGCGACACTCCCGGTGCTGTGGACCCAGTAGAAGATGTGTTGTTATTGCCGCTGCCACAGGCGATCAGCAAAACGCTGGCAGACAAGGCCAGCATGCCTTGCACTGTGCGAGAGTATGAATGTTTCATAAATGCTCCTTGTGCCATGGTTACTGCGAACCTGCCAATGGCGTGTTCAGATAAGGAAAGCGTGTGAGGAAAGGCACCACAGCTTGATCCACACCATCATGCGCAGCGGCCGATGTTGCGCCTAATGGCACGCTAGCTGGAGCACAAACAGAGGTAAGCGATGGCACGCCGGGCACACCGTTCAAGCCCAAAGCGTTGTTTGTGCCGTTAATCACGCACAGGCCGCCGAGCATGGCCACCAAGGCGATATCCACAACGTCATCTTTCGGGCGGCGACCGTTGGGGAAGCCTGCCAAATCAACTGCATTGGCTAGGTTTGCCACACCGCCGACACGAAGAATCTCTCCCGCTAAACCTAAACGATTTTGTTGGGCAAAAGTCACTGGCGCTATCGCCGTGTTAAGGCGCAGCATTTCAGATGGGGTAGCGGTGGCAGGCTTGTTGACACCTGTGTAACCCGTCAGGAAAGTGGTGATCAAATCGGTGCGTGGCAAGTTGGTTGGAGCCAATGCGGCTGCATTGCCACCGCCCACCACCAAGCCCAGCAAGGCTGGCAAAGTCGGGTGGCTCACGTAATCGAGGAATTGCGTGTCGCTGCTTGGATGGGATGCGTTGAACTTGTCTTTATCGCGCAAGCCAATCACCACTTCATTCACGAGCGGATTGCCCAAGCGAGAGACTTGCACCCAAGCGCCGCCAGTTTTCTCAGAAGTCTGGTGGCCAGAGGCTGGCGTGGTCGTGAGCAAGCGGCCTTGGCGCATGCTGGCTGTTGTCCATCCGCCGACCACTGGATCGCCTGTGCCGTTAGCGGCTGTTAAGCAATCTTTGTGAATTTCAATCGCCATCGTGGTGATGTTTTTGTCTTGAATGCCAAAGCCGTTGCCAGCAAACGCATTGATCAAATTTGGGTTGGTGATTTGAGCTGCGGTGGCGTTGACCAAATCAAAGATCGGCCCGAGATTGACTGCAAAGCCTTCTTGGCGCTGGCCGACGAATACCTTGCCCGTGGTTTTGCCGGCAGGGCAGCCAGGGAAAGTGACGTTTTGGACATGTTGGTTGGCGTATGTCTCGTAAGCTGTGGAATCGCCAAAGGTTTTGACGCCGATGTAATCCACGGGTTTATCAAACGTGGTGCCGCCGGCTGTTTTAGCGATGGGAGCGACCGTGCCCTTGCGGCGATCACCGCGCACCATGTTAACGGTGAAGGTCTCGCGCACGTTGGATGCGGGGCTGTTGACGCTGTTGATTGCGCCTGCTTGCGTGAGTGGAATGGCAACCATTTTGTTGCCGATCGGCAGCTCGACGCCTTTGCCGCCGTTAGCGAGCGTGTTGTTAAAGCGGAATTGGAAGGTGATATCTTCTTTGGCATCACCGTTGTTGTCCACATGAATTTCGTAGAGGACGTTCGGATCCATCTTGAAGTAATTGGGGCCGCCGTAGGCATCTTGCAAAGGCACGTAGTTGGAAATCAAGGTCACATAATCGGTGCGGCCAGTTTCGTAAGAGCGAAACATATAAAAGTCGGTGTTATCCGCTTTTGGCACGGTAGTGATGAAGGGCGCTTCGCGGTGGCTGGAAGCAAAGCTGGGGCTGATGATTGCAGCGCCCGCGCACACGGCCGCGATGGCGGCAGTGTGCAAAGTAGTTTTCAGAAAATTCATGAAATGCTCCTGGTAGTGTGGGTTTTGAGATGTCCCACTTGCAATACGCGGCCTTCTGCGCACTGGATTGAATAATTTGCAAAAAAATGTATGCGCCTCATTTACAGTGATGTCATGACTGAGCCTATTCGCCGCATTGCACACTTGGACATGGATGCTTTTTATGCATCCGTTGAGCTGCTGCGTTATCCACAACTCAAAAAAGAGCCGGTTGTGGTGGGCGGCGGTGGGGCGATCCGCGAGCAACTGCGACAAGCGCAAGGTGATTTGCCGACGCATGAGATTCCGATCGAAGCCTTCCCCCGGCTCAAGGATTACACCGGGCGCGGTGTGCTCACCACGGCGAATTACATCGCCCGCAGCTTCGGTGTCGGCTCTGCCATGGGCACGATGAAAGCGGCCAAGCTTTGCCCGCAGGCTGTGTTGTTGCCGGTGGATTTTGAAGAATACCGGCGCTTCTCAAAGCGCTTCAAAGAGATTATTTTGGACATTGCGCCTCGACTAGAGAACCGAGGCGTGGATGAGGTTTATATCGATTTCACCGATGTGCCTGGTGGCCAACGCGAGGGCGGCAGGGTGCTCGCGCGCTTGATCCAAAAAAGTATTTTTGATGCCACGGGGCTCACATGCTCCGTAGGCGTCGCGCCAAATAAATTACTCGCCAAGATGGCCAGCGAATTCCAAAAGCCCAATGGCATCTCCATCATTTACGACGCAGATTTGCAAGAGAAAATTTGGCCCCTGGCTGCGCGCAAAATCAATGGCATTGGCCCTAAGGCGGATGAAAAGCTGAGTGCGATTGGCATTTCTACCATCGGCGAGCTGGCGGCGTTTGATCCGCAGGAATTGCTGCAACGCTTTGGCAAAAGCTATGGCGCTTGGATGCATGAGGCCGCATGGGGGCGCGATGATCGCCCGGTAGAAACAGAAAGCGAGCCAGTGAGCATGAGCCGGGAGACGACCTTTGAGCGCGATTTGCATGCTGTGCACGATAAAGCCGTGCTAGGCCCATTGCTGACCGAGCTTTGCGAAAGCGTGGCTGATGATTTGCAGCGCAAAGGCTATTTGGGCCGAACCATTGGCATCAAGCTGCGCTGGGGCAATTTCAAAATCGTGACGCGAGACATCACATTGGAGGCCGCTACAGACGATGCCAAGATCATTCGCCGCACCGCTGGCCTAGCGCTCAAGCGCGTCGATTTGAGTCAACGCTTTCGGTTGCTGGGTGTGCGTGTGGGTAAGTTGATATCAAAGAATTCAGAGCTAAATGGGCATGTCGCCGGCATAGAATCTGCTCGGATCGCTACTAAATTGATAGCGGATGAGAAGATGCCCGAGCTGTTTTGAAATCAGGCTTTGCCGGATCTGATCGAATGGATCGAGGGAATTTCGATTTTCTTTGCTATGGATTCGCTGGTTTCTTGCAAAGGCTCGAGCTTGACCACTGCAATCGATAGGTTGTCGCCCGTGCCCCGTGCACGGGAGCGGGCTTTGTCAATGAGAAATTCTGTGGATTCGCGCGGCGTTAGTGCTGACAGCACGGAGCCTAACTCGTTGGGAGAAAAATAATGCCACACACCGTCTGAGCAACACATCAGCACATCACCCGGACGCAGGCTGGGGATGTAGTGGAAATCCATAGAGGGATCGTCGTCTGTGCCAAGGCAGCCCATCAGAATATTCGATTGTGGATGGACGTTGGCTTCTTCTTCGGTGAGTTCACCTTTATCCACCAAGGATTGCACGTACGAATGATCAAGCGTGCGTTTGATCAGCTTGTTGCCGTGGTAGTGGTAAATCCGTGAATCCCCAGCATGCACCCAGTGGCACTCCCCGGTGGGGTTGATCAAGAAAGCGGCGATGGTGCTATGAGGCTCTTGTTCGGCAGAAATAGCAGTGAGCTTGATCACCAAATGCGCTTCTTCCACGATCTGGCGCAGCAAGGATTGTGGATCGTCGCGTTCAGGCGAATAACGTTCAAAAAGCTGCTGCGTCGTGAGCATCACTTGATCAGATGCCTTGCGGCCGCCGCTTCGGCCACCCATGCCATCAGCCACCACGCCCAACATACAGCCGTTAACACGCGGATGGTTGAGCAGCGCAATTTGGTCTTGCTGATAATCCCGGTCGCCCTTGTGGATGCCGGTGGAAGCGATGATTCTGTAGCCGTTGGACATGTAGAGCTATTATCATGGTATTTTCTGAAGCACCAACGCTTTGTATTGCGATAGATTTTGGATTCCAACCTGCATTCCCCCGACCGCCATTTGATTGAGCTGCGCATGGAGCATGCCGATCTGGATGCGATGATTGATCGGCTTGCTGATCAAAATCCCATCGATGAGCTGATGCTGCGCCGCTTGAAAAAGCGCCGTTTGGCCTTGCGCGATCAAATCACTCGCTTGGAAATCGAAATCGACGGCAAAGAGCCTGCTTGAGTATGAGTGGCAATTCATCTGGCGGCCTTCCCGGCAGCTTGGCTCAGGCTGTGGCAGCTAATTTTGATAACGGCTCCATGCTGGGCAAAGCCACTGAGGCCTTTGCGCAGCGCAGCGGCCAGCGAGCCATGGCTGAGGCTGTAGCGCAAACCATTGAAACTGGCGGCGCACTGGTGGTGGAAGCTGGCACAGGCGTGGGCAAAACTTTTGCCTACCTCGTGCCTGCGCTGCTCTCCGGCGAGCGGGTGATGGTGTCTACCGCCACCAAAGCTTTGCAAGATCAGCTTTATTCTCGCGATTTGCCCATGCTGCTCAAAGCGCTGGGCTTGCCCGCGCGCACGGCTTTGCTCAAAGGCCGCAGCAGCTATTTGTGTATTCACCGCATGAAACTCGCTAGGCAAGAGCATGTGGAGCGCAGTGCGTTGCTGGCGCTTGCAAAAATCGAAAAATGGGCTGTAACGACCAACAGCGGCGATCTGGCAGAGTTGCCTGGCTTGGACGAGCGCTCCAGCATCATCCCGCTCGTCACATCCTCCCGAGAGAATTGCCTTGGCTCGACTTGCCCGCAATACAAAAATTGCCATGTGATGCTGGCGCGCAAGCAGGCGCTGGCCGCTGATGTGGTGGTGGTCAATCATCATTTGTTTTTTGCAGATTTGGCGGTGCGTGAATCGGGCATGGCGGAGCTTTTGCCTACGGTTCGCATCGCGATTTTTGATGAAGCGCATCAACTCAACGAGACGGGTGTGCAATTTCTGGGCGCAGCCTTGGGCACGGCGCAATTGCTCGATTTCACGCGCGATTTGCTCGGCACGGGCTTGCAGCTCGCGCGTGGCTTGGCTGAGTGGCAGGAGTTGGCGCGCGATTGCGAGATGGCAGCGCGTGATCTGCGCCTCGTGGTGGGCAAGCAAACGCAATACAGCAAAGATGCCCGCCTGCGCTGGACGAGTAGCGCCCCTGAAGGCTTGCATGAGCAAGATTGGGCGACCGGCTTATCGCGCGTCGAAGAGGCGCTGCAAATGGCCATGGCTGCGCTGGATATGGTGAGCGAAATTGCACCAGATTTCGTGCGCTTGCACGACCGCGCGAGAGAAATGGCCAGCCGCGCCAAACGCTTTTTGCAAGCGCCCGAGAAGGGCCAAGTGCGTTGGCTGGATGTGAGTGCGCAAATCACTTTGATGGAAGCGCCGCTGGATATTGCACACACGATTCGCACAAAGCTACTTAAATTGGATGTGGGGCAGGGCGTGGGCGACAAATTTGCGGATTTCCCGCCTGAGGATGAAAGCCTTGTTGAGCGTGACGACGCGTGGCAGGAATGGATGCCTGATGTGGCCGATGAGCAAGCGCTCATGGGTGGTGCACCTCTTGCACCTCTTGCATCTGGTGCGCCCCCCAAGTCGTCTGTAGAGCCATCCCGCCGAGCTTGGATTTTTACATCAGCCACGCTGGGAGACGATGCCAAGCTCAGTTGGTTCACCGAGCCTTGCGGCCTGGAAGATGCGCGCATTTTGGTGGCACAAAGCCCGTTTGATTATCCGAATCAAGCCAGTGTTTATGTGCCGCGCCATTTGCCCAAGCCCAACGATCCGGCTCATAGTGAAGAGGTGGCCAAGATTGCGCTAGTTGGTGCTGCTGCGCTTCAAGGCCGCACCATGGTGCTCACCACCACGCTGCGCGCATTGAAAGCGATTGGTGAGAGCTTGAAGCAGCAACTCGATGGCCAGCTCGATGTGCTCGTTCAAGGCCAACTTTCTAAGCGCGAGCTGGTGGAACGCTTTCGCGTGGGCAATTCGCAAGGTGGCCGAGGATGTGTGCTGGTCGCCTCCGCTTCGTTTTGGGAAGGCATCGATATTCCCGGCGAGGCTCTGCAACTCGTCATCATCGATAAGCTGCCATTCCCCCCGCCTGGCGATCCGCTGGTGGAGGCGCGCTGCCAACGCTTGGAGCGCGAAGGCCGTAGCGCGTTTGCGGATTATTCGGTGCCTGAAGCGGCAGTTGCGCTCAAGCAGGGCGCTGGCCGCTTGATCCGGCGCGAGAGCGATCGCGGTATCTTGGTGATCGGAGATACGCGCCTCGTTCAAATGAGCTATGGTCGCCGCCTCATGGCCGCGCTGCCGCCCATGGCGCGGCTCAACACGGCGGAAGAATTCCAAGCCGCGCTGGCGCAACTTGATGCAAATCATTAGGCGTTAAGACAGCCTGAAATCGTCTGTTAATGCAACGCGGGTGTAGGTCACGGCCTGCGGCTCGCGCCCAAGCAGCCGGGGCAGAGCATTGGGAAGTGGCAAATTATCTCGCTGCAACAAAATCCAATGCCCATAGCTGAACGGGCTGAAGCGAAACAGATCGCAAAAGTGCGAGCCGATGCGCGACATCCAATTGGGCAGTGGAATTTGCAAGGCTGGTTTCGCATGTGCTGACTCGACGCCACGCAGCAATTGCAAATACTCGGCATAAGCAAAATGCCGTGTGCCACCCAAATTAGCTTGCCGAAAATCAGCCAAGCTTGGAAGTTTGGCAAGCGCGGCAAAGGCCAGTCCCAAATCGCTCGCTTGCACTGCTGCAATGCGCCCCGTCGCGCCCACCGGCACAAAATGTACCGGCCAGCTCGCCAGCATTCGCAACCAGCTGGCGCCAAAGCCACCTAAGCCATCAATCAAACTCGGGCGCACGATGCAGTAATCCGCACCACTTGCCGCAATAGCCTGCTCACCGCGCAGTTTGCTCGATAGAAAGCGGCTTTTCGCCCCGTCATGCAAGCCAAGTGCCGAGGTATGAATCAAGCGAACGCCGCTTCGCGCGCAAGAGTGTGCCAGCGCTGCCGGCATACGGTGATGCAGGTCTTCATAGCGCTCGCCAATGCGTTGGCGCAGGATCCCCACGCAATTGATCACCACATCGATTTCTTTTAAATGCGGGTGCCAATCTTCGGCTTGCAGCATGCTTTGCAAGTGCAGGGCGCGCCATTGCAGTTGAGGCTTTGATGGCAAATTTGGGTTGAGCTCACGGCAAGCGGCCACCACTTGCATGCTTTCGCTCAAGAGTTGCTGCTGTACATAAGAGCCAATAAACCCAGCTGCACCTAGGAGCAAGATGCGTGGGCGAAGAGCGTGCGGGCTAGGAGCGTGCGGGCCTGGAGTGCGCGGGCCAGGAGCGCGCAGGCCAAGAAAAGATTCGTTATGTATGGGCTGGGAAAATTCGGTCATTGTTTTTTGGGGTTGCTCCCAAAGCTTATACTGAGCAAATGAACGGAACGGTACATTCGGCAAAAAATTCTGCACCCTCATCCACTGCTCCAGCCAGCAAGAAGGGTGCGGCCAAAAAAGCATCATCTTCCCCCAATCTCGCCCCAATTCGCACCCCCAGCCGCACAAATGATCCCGCGCGCACCATGGCTGAAATATTGGCGATCGCTACGCAAGAGTTCGCGCAAAAAGGCTTGGCTGGCGCGCGCATCGATGAAATTGCCGAGCGCACGCGCACCAGCAAGCGCATGATTT
>JANMFP010000214.1:0-1777 GCA_031378135.1 Variovorax sp.
GCCACAACGCCGCCAAAAATACCACTTTGAGCGTCAAAATCAGACCAATCAACAGTGCAAACCAGTTGACTGAGCTCAGCAGTTTGGTCGCAGCAACCAACATTGCCGCTCCCAAAGCGATTTTGACCAACTCCCACACCACGAATCCCACAACAGGATTCCCGCGATTCAGCGCTGAGCGCATGCCGCGAGCCATCAGAGCGGAAGGCAATGCGGCACACAAGGCGCCGTATCCGACCGACATCGCAACAGTTAGACCGAATAACACATAGGCCATCAATGCCAATGCGAATCCGAGCCCGAACTGCGCTGCCACCAACCAGCCTATCGGCATGACGCTTTGAGTTTGCCGCCAAGCCTTGGCTTGTTCGGCGCTCCAAGGCGCGGGGTGATCAACTTCTTCTGGCTGAGATGCTTCTTCGCCAATTTGAGCTGCAGCAGGAGGTTTCGCAGAGGAATTCAAAGCAAAGCACCTGTATACAGCGTTGTCAGCAAAGCCTACGATTATAAGTTGAAACTACGTATAAACCCACGTCCAGTCACACTTAGCCACACGGTCGTGCAGATTTGCGCGCGCAGGCACAATATACACATGATCACTTTTATCAAACTTCTTCATTTAGCTGCCGGCATCGTCTGGCTGGGCGGCATGGCCTTCATGCTGTTTGCTTTGCATCCTGCGCTGCTGGCGCAACTCGAAGGCGCCGCGCGGCTAAGCTTTCTAGCGCAAGTGCTGCAACGCTTCTTTGCTATCGTGCTAGGAGCAGTTGTTGTGCTGCTACTCTCAGGCTTGCATTTGTATGGCGCTGGCGCCAAAGCAGTGGGCATGGCCAGCATTCCGCTGGGCTGGCACTTGATGTTTGGCCTCGGCACGGCGATGATTTTGGTCTTTGGCCACATTTATTTTGCGGGATTCAAGGGCTTAAAAAAGGCTGTTGCTGCGGCGAACTGGACCACAGCTGCAGCCAAAGCGGGGCAAATTCATAAAATGGTGGTGCTCAATTTCATCTTGGGTTGCTCTGCGGTGGCTGCCGTGCGCTTGCTTTGAACACAGTGCAGCACTTTTATGCCATTTTTAGACCCTAATAAGCCTTATGCCGGCATATTTAAGGGTCAGATAGCTATTATTTTAATAGCGTTCACTTCCCTCTTGGCCTTGAGCGCTTGCACCACTGTGAACGAAGATTACAACGCCACCAAGAAGCATCACCGCCCCGATGGCTTCCAAAACAACTACACCGATGCGACGGATAAATCTCGCATGGATTTACTGCGCTGGCAGTGGGAGCGCGCCCGCGCTGGCTTGCCCAAACCGCCAGAGAACTCAACAGCCGTTGTTGCGCCAGACATGAAGTTTGTGGGCGCAAACATCGGTGCTGCGCAAGAGCCGGCCATCACTTGGATTGGCCACGCCACGATGCTGGTGCAAATGGGTGGGCTGACGATCTTGACCGATCCCGTATTTTCCAACCGCGCCTCCCCCGTGCAATTTGCTGGCCCTAAGCGCTATCAGCCGCCCGGAATTGCCCTGAAAGACCTGCCGCGCATCGACGTGGTGCTGCTCTCTCACAACCATTACGATCATCTGGACACTGCCAGCGTGAAGGCGCTCAACCAGCAAGCCGGTGGCGCGCCGCTTTTCCTCGTGCCTCTGGGCGTAAAAAAATGGTTTGCCGCTGAAGGCATCACCCATGTGCAGCAATTAGATTGGTGGGACAAGACCACCGTAAAAACGGCTGCTGGCGAGGTGGAGCTGCATTTCACCCCCGTGCAACAC
>JANMFP010000252.1:0-2537 GCA_031378135.1 Variovorax sp.
CCTGAAATACACACCGTAGCCGCGGATATCACGAGCGCAGAAGGTCGCGCGGCAATATTCGCCGCGCGCCAAGCATTCGATATCGTCGTAACAAACGCAGGTGGCCCGCCAGCAGGTGATTTCCGCACTTGGAGTCGCGACACATGGCTTGCAGCACTCGACGCCAACATGCTCACACCGATTGAGCTCATCAAAGCCACGGTAGACGGCATGGCAGCGCGCGGCTTTGGCCGCATCATCAACATCACCAGCAGCGCCGTGAAATCGCCGATTGATATTTTGGGCTTATCCAACGGCGCGCGCAGCGGCCTCACGGGCTTCGTCGCTGGCATCGCTCGCTCCAGTCTCGCCGCTCAAGGCGTGACGATCAACAACCTGCTCCCCGGCATTTTTGACACCGACCGCTTGGCCAGCAATTTCGCCACGCAAGCTGCAAAAGCTGGCAAGCCGGTGGAGGACATCAAAGCCGCCCGCATCGCTGCGCTACCCGGCAAGCGCCTTGGCAACGCAGAAGAATTCGGCAAAACCTGCGCCTTCCTCTGCAGCCAGCATGCGGGCTACATCAATGGCCAGAATATTTTGATCGATGGCGGGAGCTATCCGGGGACGTTTTAGGGGGAGACGCTTTAGACCTGATCTGTTTTGAGCCGCCTGCCTCTGTGTTTCTGTGTTTCTGTGTTTCTGTGTAAGAGCGCAAGCTTAGAGCGTCTTCACGGCAGACAAGCGCCGCAGCGCCTGCTGCACCACATCGCTTTGCATGCTGCGGTAAATCAAAGCCTCTTCAGCCTCTTTTGCAAGCGCGTTACTTTCGCTAAAACTGAAATCACGCTGCAGAAGTAGCTCGGTTTCAGGAATCACTTCGTTGCCCGCTTTATCGCGCAAGCGAAATTTAAAGCGCACGCGCAATTGGAATTCGCGCACCAAGCCGGAGGTGTTCACGCCCACAACGATCTTCTCGCGCTGATCCTGAATCACCTCCAGAATCACTTGCGCCGCATCAAGCTGGCGGTTATCCGTGATGACGCGCACACCGCTGGCTTCCAGCGAGCGCCGCAGCTCTTGGCCGAGACTGGAGCTCTCAGCAAAGCCCACAAACATCGTGTTGAACGGCAAATTGGGCGCTTGCCGCAGCTGAAAGCCGCAAGCACTCAAACCCAAAGACGAGACGGTGGCCGCGGCCAGCAAAGCCACAGATGTCGTCGTTAAAAACCAGCGGCGAGGATGGGTGTGCATAGGCTTGGTGTGTATAGGCTTGGTGTGTATAAGCTTGGCGTTCAAACGACGACGTTAACCAATCGGCCAGGCACAACGATGATCTTCTTCGGCACAGCGCCAGCGGCAGCTTTCTGGAAAGCTTCGCTGGCAACAGCAGCAGCTTCGATCTGCTCTTTGCTCGCACCCGCGGGTACGAGGATTGAGCCGCGCAGCTTGCCGCTGACTTGCAACATGAGTTCAATCTCGTCTTGCACCAGCGCCGTGCTATCAACCAGCGGCCAAGGCGCATCGAGCAAATCGCCATGCGCCTTGGCATAGCCCAGCCCTTGCCAGAGCGCATGCGCTAAATGCGGCGTGGCCGGATAGAGCACGCGCAGCAAGATGCCAAAGCCCTCAAACAACACCGCCATATCACTGCTTGCCGCTACTTGTGTGCCATCATCCTGCTTGAAAGCCTCCAGCGCATTAAGCAATTTCATCGCACCCGAGACAACGGTGTTGTATTGCATGCGCTCGTAGTCGTAGCTCACTTGTTTGAGCACGCTGTGAATTTCTAGGCGGAGCGCCTTGGCCGCCTTACCCAAGTTTTTAGCATCAAACTGGCCATTGCCCGGCATAGAATCTGCGTGGAATGCTATAGATTTGGTAGCATTTAATTTACTGCCAAAGCCCCATACTCGGCGCAAAAATCTATAGCTGCCCTCGACCGCGCCATCGTTCCACTCCAGCGTGGCCTCGGGCGGGGCGGTGAACATCGTGTAAAGGCGGGCGGTGTCTGCACCGTATCTGTCGATCAACTCTTTTGGATCAATGCCATTGTTTTTGCTTTTGCTCATCGTGCCCACGCCTTCGTAGGTGATGGCTGTACCCGCTGGCAGATCGCCTATTTGTTTGATGAGCTTCGCGCCAATGATCTTGCCGCCCTCATCGTGCACATGCGTCACATCGGCAGGCCAGAAATATTCTTTGCCGCCTTTCTCGTTTTTGCGCGAGTAGATGTGGTTGAGCACCATGCCTTGGCAAAGCAATTTTGAGAACGGCTCATCCACTTGAACCAATCCCAAATCACGCATCGCTTTTGTCCAGAAACGCGCGTAGAGCAAATGCAAAATCGCGTGCTCGATACCGCCAATGTATTGATCCATGCCCATGCCGCCTGTAGCGCTTGCAGCCTTGGGCATCCAATAGTTCACCGCATCATTGGTCATGACCGCACTGTCTTTTTGATCTTGTTGCGGTAGGCAATAACGGATGAAATACCAACTCGAATCCACGAAAGTATCCATCGTGTCCGTCTCGCGCCGCGCCGCTTTGCCGCAGAT
>JANMFP010000254.1:0-6819 GCA_031378135.1 Variovorax sp.
GCAGATCAATAACGGCCGCCACGATCGCCGCCACCGCCGCCGCCGTAGCCGCCGCGATCACCGCCACCGCCACCGCCGTAGCTACCACGGCCACCGCCACCGCCGCCACCGCCGTAACCACCACCACCGCCGCCGCCGCCGTAGCCACCGCCGCCAGTGCGTGGAGGGCGAGCTTCCATAGGACGTGCGACGTTAACCGTCAATGCGCGGCCACCCACTTGTTGGCCATGCAGGCCTTCGATGGCAGCTTGCGCTTCATCGGCAGAGCCCATTTCCACAAAGCCGAAGCCTTTGGAGCGACCGGTGTCGCGCTCCATCATCACTTTGGCGGATTGCACCTGGCCAAAAGCGGAGAACTGCTGCTGCAGGTCTTCATCGCGGACGGAGTAGGCAAGATTGCCGACGTAAAGTTTGTTGCTCATGATGAGTCTTTCTCAAAAAATGCACCCGAAAGGAATGTGGATGCAGGTTAACCTACTAATGTAACGGATATTGGACGCATTGGACGCGCTAGCGCACCAACTATCGGCGACCAGAAAACGCAGGACCGCCGACGCGAGGTTGGCGGTTTTCGATGTGGCGGAATGTAATACGGCCTTTTGTGAGGTCGTAGGGGGACAATTCGACAGTCACTTTATCGCCAGCCAAAATGCGAATGCTGTGTTTGCGCATTTTGCCGCCGGTGTAGGCAATGAGTTTGTGGTCGTTTTCTAGGGTGACGCGGTAGCGCATATCGGGCAAGATTTCGTCCACCTTGCCCTGCATCTCAATCAAATCTTCTTTGGCCATAGGCCTCCAATGTTCACACGCTTGCCGAGGGAAAAAAGTATGACCGCTCAAGCACCTGCGTGATAAACAGGGCGTCTTCGCTGTGAAGCATAAGGGTAAAAACTCCAGACACACTTACCGCAGAAGTGGTAAGCAAACATCTGCGGAGGCCTATAGTGTACCGCTCTTTGCTTAACATGCCTTTTGGTGGCTGACGGCTCTGGGTCAACATAGCTTAGCCAGCTATTAATTTTATAGCTGCTAATTCATATTCTATGCCGGCTACCGGCTGTTTTTTATCAAAAAATCCAATCCAGAACACACGGCCGCCACTTGCGCTGCGATGCATTGCTCGGGTGTGGTGTGCGGGCTGTCGGGGTAGACCTCGGTGGTCGTGGTGTAGCGCGCGCCACTGATGCCAGCGCACAGGCCAAGAGCAGACATGTTGTATTCGATCACACCTGGAGCGAGCACTTTGCTGCCGATGATTTCGCCTTTTTCATCGGCCGGCGCGATATGCGTGATGCGGCTCACAGCTTCAATGATCGCCGCTTGGAAGGCACTCTGCGGGTTGGCCGCATCATCCACCAAATAAAAGCCATCGGGAATATGGCCGGGCTCAAAGGCTTTGCCATCTCGCGCGGCCAGCGCAGGGCGGAATTCGGATTCGTCGGAATCGGTGGTTTCGTGCAGATCGATATGCGCTGCAAATTTGCCACGCAAGGGCTGGATGAGTTGCATCAGCAAGGCAGACTCTTGCACGCTGCTTGCGGCTTTGAATGAGCGATTCGGATCCACTGCATCAAAATTCCAGCGCTGAATGCGCTCATAAGCCCAAGGGCTCACGCAGGGCACGACGAGGAGATTGACTTTTCCTGCATAGCCAGACGCATGCTGCTGCAAAAAACGCAACGCGCCCTGCACCCCACTCGTCTCATAGCCATGCACGCCGCCTGTGATGAGAACATTCGGTAAGCCTGATGGCCCATCCCGACTGCGAACAGCCATGAGCGGAAAACGCTCTTGGCCATACATCACCTCGCCATAGCTTTCCACATCAAAGCGATCCCGCAGGGCCTCCAAAGCGCTCAGCACATCATCCGCATAGCTGCGTTTGCGAACCTGCCCAGAGCGCGAAAGCGCGACCACGTGCTGCCGCGAAAGCGCGATCACGCGCTGTCTCCACAGCGCAATCTCATGCTCGCCCCAAGGCTGGCCAGCGAGTCCAATAGGATAGAAGTGTTGATTCAAAACGCTATGAATTTAATAGCTATTGAGGCAATAAACACGCCGGCTATAGCCAGATTTTCATGCGAAATCAGCGATAGAAAGCTTCTACCTTGCCTTTGACCTTGATCAGCAGCGGCTGCCCTTTGCGATCCACTGTTTTGCCAGCAGGCACTTTGACCCATGCCTCGCTGATGCAGTATTCCTCGACATCAAAGCGTTCTTTGCCATTCAGGCGAATGCCGATGGCATGCTCGAGCACAGATGGGGCGTAGTGCGGGCTGCGGGGATCAACCGAGAGATGATCTGGCAAGGCTGAAAGCTCGTCTGCCGGAGTGGATGGGTTTGAAGAGGTGTCATTCATACCCGTATTGTCAGGGATTTGAGCGGCCCAAATCATTGGCCCCATCTTCGCGTCAAGCTATCACGCTCAATAATCGCGCTTCTTTTTGCTTTTGCTTTTTTGCATCGGCCCGACCACCTTGCGCATCAGCTTGAGCAACAGCAGCGCCACCACAGCGACTGCAATCGCCAACCCCAGCGAAGAGACATGAAAACCTGTGGCTACAGCATCACCACTGATCTGCACCGAGACAAACTCGCCGCCAATGAAGGCACCAAACATGCCGATCAAAATATTTTCAATTTGCGTGCTGCGAGCGGGCGTATCCATCATGCGGGTGGCCAGCCAGCCCGCGAAAGCGCCAATGGCGCACCAGATATAAACGTTGATACATTACCCCAAAGCCCCGAGATAGAGACACTTTGATACTGACAGGTTTGCCCGTAAGAGCCCACCTTTATTTGCGTTTGTGTATGCAAATGTAGGCCGTGCTATCAAACGCGCCTAGCCGTCTCCACGCCTTTGACCTGCGCCACAGCGGCCAGCGCCTTAGACAGCTGCGCCGCATCGCTCACATCCACCGTGAGCGTGATCCAGCTGCTGCCCTGCGAAATGTTTTGCTGCACGCCGCGCACTGGCACTTTTTCCCGCGTGAACACTTCGCTCACATCGCGCAACATCCCATGCCGCTCGCTACCGATCACGCGCACATCGACAGCGTAGCTTGCTCCTGATTTAGAAGCACCCCACGCAACATCCACAAGGCGCTCACCCTCTTTTTTCATCAAGCTGGCCAGCGTGGAACAGTTCGCGCGATGAATGCTCACGCCTTTGCCCCGCGTCACATAGCCCAAAATCGCATCAGGCGGCGCGGGCTTGCAGCATTTAGAAAGCTGGGTGAGGAGGCTGTCCACGCCCACCACGAGCACGTTGCCTGAGCCATTTTTTGCCGGGATTTTCTCCGCCACGCGCTGAGTGCGCAGGAGCACTTGTTCATCGTCGCTGATGGCCTCTGGCGCAGCAGGCCGCAGATATTGCTCAATCGTTCGCACAGAAAATTCATCTTTGCCCACCACCTCAAACAAAGCCTCTGCCGTTTTGAAGCCTAGCTGCGCGGCCAAATCCTCATGGCGCAGAGCCGTTTTGCCTTCGCGTTGCAAGAGCTTTTCAACCTGCTCTCTGCCACGCGCAAGCGTCTCCTCTAAGTGCAGCGCATTAAACCAAGCACGCACTTTGGCGCGGGCGCGCGGGCTGGCCAAAAAGTGCAATTCAGGATTGAGCCAATCGCGCGAAGGCCCGCCTTCTTTGGCGCTTTGGATATCCACCGTTTGCCCATTGGACAGCGGCGTATTCAAAGTCACCATCTGCCCATCCACTTTTGCGCCTCGGCAGCGGTGGCCTAAATTCGTGTGCAGGGCATAGGCAAAATCCACGGGGGTTGCGCCACGCGGCAAATCAACGATGGCGGCATCGGGGGTGAGGACGTATATGCGGTCATCGAGCACGTTGGATGGCGTGACATCGCCCGAGACATCTTGCTGCCAGGCCAAGAGCTGGCGCAGCACGGCAATTTTTGCGTCGTAGGGGTTGGAAGCGCTCACGCCCGCGTTGCCCTTGGCAAAAGCTTTCGTGCCTGCCTCTTTGTAAGCCCAATGTGCGGCCACCCCAGTTTCTGCATGCTGATGCATGGCCTCCGTGCGAATTTGGATTTCCAGCGGGCGCTGCGTCACATCGCGCACGACGGTATGCAGGCTCTGGTAGCCATTCGTTTTAGGCTTGGCAATGTAATCGTCGAATTCGCCTTCAATCGGCTCAAACAGCTCATACACGCGAGAAAGCGCTGCGTAGCAAGCTGCACTGTCGTTCACGATCACCCGCATCGCACGCACATCGAGCACTTGCTCAAACCCAAGCTGCTTGCCGCGCATTTTTTTAACGATGCTGTAAATATGCTTTGGCCGGCCCTGCACCTGCGCGGCTATCCCTTGCGCCATCAAATCTTTTTCCAGCGTTTCACGCAAGCGCTGCATGCCCGCTTCGCGCTCGGTGCGCTTCTCATCGAGCTCCTTGGCTATCGCTTTATAGGTTTCAGGCTCAAGGAAGCGGAAGGCCAAATCCTCCATCTCCCATTTGATCTGCCAAATGCCTAAGCGATTCGCCAGAGGTGCAAACACCTGCAAAGCTTCTGCGGATACGGCGTGGGGCGCGACGGATTTAATTGCTGCGTAATGCCGCAAAGTTTGCAAGCGGGAAGCCAGCCGCAGCATCACCACGCGCAGATCGCGCGAAAAAGCCAGCAGCATTTTGCGGATGTTTTCCGTCTGATTGGCGGCGCCGGGCGTGATCTGCGTTTGCAAAGAAGCCACGCGTGCTTGCCGCTGAATATGCACCAGCCGCGTCGTCTCTAAAGCAAGCGTGGCATAGCTTGCGCCAAAGGCCTTCGTGATCACATCCTCCGGCTTGTTCAAATGCTCGCAGGCATAGACCAAATAACTCGCCGCCTGCATCGCCTCCGAGCCACCAATGCTGCGCAAAATCGCGGCTACGGCATCAGCATGCGCAAAGGTGTTTTCGCCGGTATCTAAGGTTTCGCTCGCAATCAATGGCTCAGCAAAAGCGCGGGCGCGCTCTATTGCCCTGCCCCGCTGGGTATCGAGCGCTAAGTCATCCGCCGCAAATGCATCGCCGGCAACTTCTACAGCGGCCACAGGATGCTGTAGATGTTGTGTGAAACTTGACTCAAAATGCTTCATGGCCCAAAGAGGAAATCTTCCACCACTTGCACCTGGTAAGGCTGCAGCAAAGTGGGCGCATGCCCCACGCCTTCAAACTGCACGAGCTTTGCCTTCGGCCCACGCATCTGCATTTTTTGCGCGGTCTCTGCGCTGATCAAATCCGAATCTGCGCCGCGAATCAGCAAAGTCTCGCTTTGAATTGCGTCATACAGCTGCCATAGCAATGCCTCGCCTTGCGCGGCAGCCTCGGGCGTGGTGGCTTTGACAGGAAGCGCAATCGCGGGATCGTAATGCAACTTGAATTGCGCTTTGCCGTTTTCAAACACGGGGCGAATCATCGGCTTGGAAAGCGCCAGCCATTGCTCGGGCGTGTGCGGGCCGAAGCTCATTGACAGGGCCCACATCGCGTCCACCGCTTGCTGCTCGCTGCCGTAGCGCTTATCCGCGCCCAGATAGCTGCTGATGCGCTGCAAAGCTGCCCATTGCACCACCGGGCCCACGTCGTTCAAGACCAATTTACGCGGCATCAAGCTTTTAAGCTGCGGCTGCAGCGCCGCTTGCGCAGCCACGGCAATGCCGATCAAGCCGCCCATGCTCGTGCCCACCCAATCAATCGTTTGCGCACCTTGGGCCTGCAGCGTCATCAAAAGCGTGACCAAATCCGCCGCGTATTGCGGCACTTGATACAGCGCAGGATCACTCAGCCAATCGCTCATGCCACGCCCCGCCACATCGACGCTAACTACTCTACAGCGCTTGCCATCCGCGCCAATCAGCCTCTGCGCGAGCACATCAAAATCCAGCCCCTGCCGCGAAATACCATGCACACACACCACCACATGCGAATGATGCGGCAGCCCCCAGCTCCAATACGCCATGCGGTGCGTGCCGGGATGCGTGCCCGCATGCTGGCAATCAATTCGGTGAAGTTCTGCGTGTAGGGTCATGACTGAATGCTAGCTTAGAAAATTCACAATCAAGCCCCCGAAAAAAACTTCAAAATAGAGGCCATGAACAAACGTGCGTCTTTGCAGCCCCCGCCCCGCCAATTGCCTTGGCTGGGAAAGGGAGGTGGTGTGGGCGAGGACTTCCCAGCTGTAGATACAGCTTGGGGGCAGGATGACCCCGCACCCGGCTTGCTCGCTGCAGGAGGGGATTTGAGCGTGGCCACGCTGCGCGATGCGTATAGGCAAGGCATTTTCCCTTGGTTCAGCGAAGGTCAGCCGATTCTGTGGTGGAGCCCCGAGCCGCGCATGGTGTTGCGTACAAAGGATTTCAAGTTGCATCCGAGCTTGCTCAAAACTTTGAAGCAGTTTTTAAATTCACCTGGCAGCGAGATTCGGATCGATCATGATTTTGCAGCCGTGATTTCAGCTTGTGCCCATGCTTCTCGCAACGGCTTGCCGGCAGGCCAAACCAGCACTTGGATCTTGCCCGAGATGCAAGCCGCCTACTGCGCGCTTCACGCTGCTGGTATGGCGCACAGCATTGAAACTTGGGTGAATGGGGAGCTGGTTGGCGGTTTGTATTGCACAACGATTGGCGGCGCTGTATTTGGCGAGAGCATGTTTGCTCGCCGCACAGATGCATCAAAAATCGCTCTTGCCGCATTGGTCGCTTTATGCAGAGCGCAAGGTGTGGCGTGGATTGATTGCCAGCAAAACACACGCCATTTAGCAAGCCTAGGCGCAAGAGAAATGCCGCGCGCTGAGTTTTGCAATTTGGCAGCGCAAGGCGCGGCAAAGT
>JANMFP010000265.1:0-2439 GCA_031378135.1 Variovorax sp.
ACTGCGCTTTACGCACTTGGGTGATGAACAAATCGCCATCGTCGTTTTTCACCACGATCTGCACTTTATCGCCAACTTTGTAGCTCTCAAACAGGGCTTTGTCTTTGAGCTTGAAGGGCATCGTCATCGCATCCATCTTGATGCTGGCAATGCGCTCATGCTTGAGCGTGACGCGATTTCGATCAAGCTGCAGTCGGGTGACTTCAGCGTTCGTCCATTCGGGGGAGGCTGAGCCGGGGGTGTTTTGTGCCCACGCGGCGGACGTGAACAAGCTGAGGGAGGCCAGTGATGCAGCGAGCAAGCTGCGCTTGGAAAATAAGTTCATAAGAAATCCTTGAAAAATACCGATTTGCGGTATGAAATGAAGCGAGTTTTAAAGCCAAAGGAGCGGTTTTATCGCAAACTGTGGGCTTGAAGACACGCTAGCCAAATTTCGGGCGGAGTTCGCCCTTGGCTCTCAAAGGATGGGAGGCTCGGCAGCGCGCAGTGGATCGGCGCTCGCGAATGTCTCAGCAAACACAGCAAGCTGTGCTGTGGCTAAGAATGAAGTGGCGACCAGTGAGGGCTGCGTCAGAAAAGCACTCAAATGGCAAATCTGGCAGGTTTTACACTGGGCGAATGCCGTGCTTGGCGAGTCTTCGTCGGCTGCGCTGTGGCAGGGCATGGAAGAGACGTTTTTATGCTCGGAATGGCCATCAGCCGGCATAGAATCTGCGCGAGATGCTATGATTTCAGGAGTATTTTGATGCAAACGGTGAGCAGAATTGAGCTCCACTTGCTGCATACTCAGTGCGCCCTGAACTGCAGCATCCGCCATGCCGTAGGCCATGACGTCACCGACCATGCCGCGAAAAGCGGTCAAGGTGATCAGAAGGATGAAGAGTGCGCGGCGCATATGGCAATGATACGCCGCAAGTCGAAAAAGTTCCAGCGATAAGGTTTCTGCACGAAGGCGACACTATTTCAGCAGGCTTTTCAAGCGCTTTTCATCTTGTGCCAATTGATGCCGCATCGTAGCTAAAAAAGCCTGAGCAGTTTTAGAGAGCACTTTGCCGCTGGGGAGCACCAAGACGCAGGCAAACTGCACTTCCACAGAAAAGCGACGCACCAGCAGGCCGCGATCCACATAATCAAGCGCTGTAATCGGGTTGACCAAGCCCACGCCCAAGCCTTGCAACGCCATCTCGCACACGCTTGCGGCATACGGCGTGTGCGCAGCCACTTTGAGGCTCACATCGTGCTCGTGCAAGGTGGCCTCTAACCGGCGGCGCGAGGCATCTTCTGGATTGAGTGCGATGAACGGGATTTCTGCCAATTGCTTGGGTGCAATGGTCTTGAAACGCGCCAGCGCATGGCCTTGCGGCATCACCACCACGCCTTGCATGCGCGCGAAATACGAATGATCGATGCCGCCCAGCGGCAATTCATCGGCCATGAGCCCAAAATCACACAAGCCCATGCTGGCCCGTTCGCGCACCTCCTTGGAGCTGTGAACTTGAAGCGAGACTTGCGGCCAAAGGGATGGCTGATCCTTCGCCAGCTCGGCTTGCAGCCTGGCCAGCGCACGCGGCATAAAGCCGAGGCCAAAAGCGGGATAGCTGCTGATCTCCAGCCGCCCCACACCAAAATCGCGCAGGCTGCGCAAGCGATGCTCAATGCTCTCCATGCCCACAAATGCGCGGTCAACTTCCTGCATCAAAGCTTGCGCCTCGGGCGTGGGCAGGAGCCGCCCGCCGGTGCGCTGAAACAGCTGCAAACCCGCCTGCGATTCCAAGCGCTTGAGCGACTGGCTGACCGCAGGTTGCGTGATGTGCAAAAGCTGCGCGGCTTTGTGCGTGGTGCCGGTGCGCATCAGGGCGCGGAAGGTTTCTATTTCTGTGAATCGCATAGTGATAAATAATTTTATCAAGATATAAATTTCGCATATTTTAATTAATCAATGCTTGCATACAGTGGAGCGTCTCAATCCTCACTTCAATTTGCTGTGAAAATTTTCTATTCAACGCCAAGCACACCATGAGCGCTATTCGCCACGAAGCGTTATCCCAAGGAGCGCAAGTTCGTTTGACCACAGGGCTGCGTTGCTTGCGCTGCGATGCTTTTTACGCATCGCAGCCGCGCATGCTCTCCTGCCCTGCTTGCCTCGCGCAGGGCGTTCATGTCAGCCTGCGCGCTGATTACTCGGTATCAGCAGAACGCGCCGTTCGCCAGCCTTACGATCAGCCGTTTAGCCTGGGCGAGGGCAATACGCCTTGCACGGCATCTGACGCGCTGGCAGAGGACGCTGGCGTGGCGCAACTGTGGATCAAAGACGAATCACGCAACCCCACGGGTTCACACAAAGATCGCATGTCGGCCATCGGCATCACGCAGGCGCTGGAGATGAATGCGCATACTGTTGTGCTCGCCTCATCGGGCAATGCAGCGATATCGGCCGCG
>JANMFP010000230.1:0-4875 GCA_031378135.1 Variovorax sp.
TGCGAAGCAATGTGAAATTTCATGATGGCAGCGTATTTCGTGCAGAGGATGTAGTTTTTTCTGTGAATCGCGCGAAAGACCCTGCATCAGCCATTCGTGCGTATGCGGTTGCTTTAGGCGAGCCCAAATCATTAGATGCAATGACGATTGAATTCAACTTAGCGCAGTTCAATCCAATTTTTCTGGAGCATTTATCCTTGGTGCAAATCATGAACAAGGCTTGGAGCGAAAAAAATAATGCTGCCAAGCCTCAAGATTTTAAAAACAAAGAGGATAAATTCACTGCGACGAACGCTAACGGTACAGGGCCTTATATGCTCGTTTCTCGTCAGCCAGATGTGCGCACTATTTTCAAGCGCAACGCCAATTGGTGGGGCAAGTTTGACGGCAATGTGCAAGATGTGATTTTCAGTCCAGTTAAGAGTGATGCGACACGCTCAGCGGCCTTGATTTCTGGTGAGTTGGATTTTGTATTGGATCCAGTTCCACAAGATCTTCCCAAACTTCGCAGCGGTTCGACCAAAATAATTGAGGGTATAGAAAACCGTATTGTTTTCATCGGCATGGATCAAGCGCGGGATGAACTGCTCTATAGCAATGTGAAGGGTAAAAATCCTTTCAAGGACGTGCGCGTTCGTCGCGCGATGTATCAGGCCATTGATATCGAATCCATGCGCACGCGATTGATGCGCGGGCAATCCATTCCTACTGGCGCGATCACGCCCTCTCCTTTAGGCAATTTCAATGATGCCGAGATTGAGCGGCGTTTGCCTTTTGATTTGAATCGGGCTAAGGCTTTGATGGCTGAAGCTGGCTATGCGCAAGGTTTTGAGGTGACTCTGGATTGTCCGAATAATCGGTATATCAATGACGAGGAGATTTGTATCGCCTTGTCTGCGATGTGGTCGCAAATCGGTATCAAGATCAAGCTGAACGCACAGCCTCGCGCGATTTATTTTCCCAAGGCTGAGAAATTAGATGTCTCGCTGTTTATGCTCGGCTGGGGCGGGGCGATCACTGATGCTGAGACGACACTGACTCCAATCCTGCGAAATCGCGGCGAAGCAGGCGTGGGCTACTACAACTGGGGAAATGTGAAAAACGCAAAGTTAGATGAACTAGCTGCTGCATCAAGCAAAGAGGCAGACCCCGCAAAACGAGAGCAACTCATCAAAGCTGCTTTACGCGAACATAACGAACAAGTTCACCATATTCCCTTGCATAGGCAGGTGATTCCTTGGGCGATGCGAACAAACGTTGAGGCTGTTCACCGCGCTGATAACTGGCTCGAATGGCGCTGGGTGACGGTCAAGTAAATTCTGAGAATTGCAGGCTTCACCAATGTGCGGGTAATTTATCGACGATGAGCAGTTTTCTGCCTTCGCCTCTCAGATACCCACCCTTTTCCAAATCTCTCAATATCTTACTCACCATTTCCCGACTCGTGCCGATGCGTAAGGCGAGGGATGCGTGGGTGGTGCCGGATTGAATGAGGCGTTCGCCTTGCTCATTGGGCTCTACTGCGAGTTGCTCTAGGGTTTCGCGCAATCGGCCGTAAGCATCCTTCAATGCCATGCTGCGAACCGTATCGGTGGCGGCTCGGGCTCTCGCGATGATTTTGGTGATGAGCTCGTTGGCGAGTTCGGGGCTCTTGGCCAGCTCGCTACGCACGCGTTCGCGGGTGATGACGGCGCATTGGCAAGGCTCTAGGGCTTCTATGCTTGCGGAGCGAGGGCCGCCGTCTAGGCTCATTTCGCCGAAGTAGCTGGGAGCTTCGATATGACCGTAGGTGACCTCTTTGCCGCTGGCATCTTGCCCGAAGACGCGCACGCTGCCCTCTAATAAGATGAACATGGTGTCTCCGCTGTCGCCTTCGCTGACTAATATGCTCTTCTTTTTGTAGCTGCGTTGGGTACCGAATTGGGCGAGGGCGGCGATGCTGAGGGGGAGTGTTTTTGTTGGGGTGGGCGGCATGCCTGCATTATGGCGGCGGATGCTTTATGCAAACGCGCTGGGCATGACGGCGGCCATCAGGGGCGGAAGGAGTGCTAAACGTTTGACGACTTCTCGGATGCCGTTGCTGTCGGTTTTGGCGCAGATGTTGCGGATGTGCGTGCGAACGGTGGCTTCGCCGACGTGCAGTTGCAGCGCCATCTCGGGCGCGGTGAGGCCCACGCAGAGCATGCCGAGGATTTGCTCTTCGGAGCGGGTGAGGTGGTAGCTGCGCGCAAAGAAGCTCATCATGAGCGCTTCGCACATGCCGGTGCGAGAGAAGATGAGGGCGATTTTGGCGCTGGCTTGCGCACTGCTTGGCTGTGCAAGGCTGGCATGATTGACGCCGTGCTCAAAATCGCGCGCAGCGTGGCGATCTAGCGGCACCACAGCCACGGCGGTTTGCACCGGCTTGCCTAAAGTGAGCATGCTGCGCTTGCCGTCTATTGCTTTGTCCAAGGCTTGCTGCAAGGGCTCAGCATCTTGCTCCTGCACTGCGGCCACGCGGCCTTTCTCCAGATGCAGGCATTGGGCTTTGTGTAGCACCATCTGGCCAGCGAGGTTGTGGTGCACCAATTGGCCTTGCGCATCAAGCACGATCACGCCGCAGGCGATTTCATCAAGCACATTGACCAAGGCGGCTTGATCTTGCCCGCTTAAGTGTTGCGGCTTGTTGCCGAGATAGCCTAGCTGGTGCGAAGGCAGGGGAAACGAAGTGGAGTTTGGAAATTTGTTCATGGCATATCAACTGTTCTGATGAGATGCATGAAGTGTGGATTTTTGTAAGCTTTGCAGGTGGGTAATAGTGGCGTGGGAATTGTGAAATAGTTGCCAAATCTGGACAGCCCGTCGACAGGCTCAGGGCGAACGGCACGACTTGGAGACTATCAGGCCAAAACTCTACGAGCGGGTGCGGGTTCGTGCCAAAGGCGGATTTTTGGCAAAGTAGCGCAGCAGGCCTCTCAATATGCTGTCTGCCAATTGGTTTTGGTAGGCTTCATCGCGCAGTTTTTGTTCTTCTTCGGGGTTGCTGATGAAGGCCGTCTCGATCAGTACGCTTGGGATATCAGGCGCTTTGAGGACAGCAAAACCGGCTTGCTCTACCTTGGGTTTGTGCAGCTTGGCGAAGCTGCCGATCTCGCCCAGTACTTTGCTGCCTAGCTCCAAGCTGTCGTTGATTTGAGCGGTGGTGCTCATGTCGAGCAGGGCCCGCTGGACTTGGGCATCTTTTGTCTGCACGCTGATGCCGCCCACTGCATCCGCGCTGTTTTCTTTTTGAGCCATATAGCGCGCTGCCGCACTCGTTGCGCCTTTCTGGCTGAGCGCGAAGACGCTGGCGCCGCGCGCTGTGGGCACGGTGAAGGCATCGGCGTGGATGCTGATGAAAAGATCGGCTTGCACGCGCTGCGCCTTTTGCACGCGCACATGCAGGGGGACGAAGAAATCGCCATCGCGTGTGAGGAAGGCGCGCATGGGGCTGCTGCCTCCGCGTGTTTGCAGGGTGGTGGCATTGATTCGCTGGCGTAACTTGAGAGCGACGCTGAGTGTGATGTCTTTCTCGCGCGTGCCAGCGGGGCCAATCGCTCCTGGATCTTCCCCGCCGTGGCCGGGATCGAGGGCGATGATGATGAGGCGATCCGTCGCTGTTTTTATTGGGTTTTTAGTGGAAATATCGGGGATAGCCGGCGTATTATCTGCGCGGGGTGCTATGGTTTTAGTAGTGAATGGGATGGTGCTGGTGCTAGTAGAGGTTGTGGGGCGAGTAGATTGCTGGGCGATGAGATCGCCCAGAGGATCAACAGTGCGTGTAGGTGTGGATGCAGTAGGCGACGATGGAGATGGCGATGGGCTTAAGGGCTTGGCCTTGTCTTTCTCTTTTTCTTTCTCTTTTTCTGCAATCAGCGCTAGCAAGGGATCAATGGCTTGCGTAGGATAAAGATCGAAAACCAAACGATGCTGATACGCTGCAATAGGCGGCAGATTAAACACTTGGGGCAAGGCGCTTTGCTTGAGATCGATCACGAGGCGCACCACGCCGGGCGCATTTTGGCCGACGCGGATACCGCTGATGAAGGGATCGTCGCTTTTCACGCTACTGACTAATTCTTTGAGCTGCGGCGAGAGCTCAATGCCTTCGATATCAACTGCCAAACGTGGCGGGCTGGAGATGAAGAATTGCTTGGCTCTGAGCAATCCATCGCTCTCAATCGTCACGCGCGTGTAATCCTGCGCAGGCCACACGCGAACTCCTAAAATCGTAGCGCCCCACGCAATATCTGTGCCGGCTAGGAGAAGAATCAAGCTACCAAATTGGAGTGCGTCGCGGCGCTGAAGGCTTATGCTCATGCGAGAAGCTCCTGCCCCAGCGCGGTGTGCGCCACGGCTTTTACTTGGCGCGCCTCATCGGCCAAAGCAGTGATGTGCAGCGCCATATCGGGCGCAGGCAATGCGCCGCGCGCTTTTTCTGGCCATTCAATCAGCTTGAGGCCAGGGGAGGCCAGCAGATCGCGAAAGCCCGCCTCTTCAAATTCGCGGGGATCGGCAAAGCGATAGAGATCGAAATGCCAGATGTTCAGCGCCTGCCCCGCAAGATCGACTGTGTAGGGCTCCACCACCGCATAGCTTGGGCTCTTGATACGACCTTGCACGCCGAGGGCTCGCAGCAGATGGCGCACAAACGTCGTCTTGCCAGCGCCTAGATCACCATGCAGCTCTATCAATGCGTTGGTAATGGCTTTGCGGCTCGCCAAGCGGCCTGCGAAGGCCTGCGTGGCGGCCTCTTGCGGCCAGTGAAAAACAGTTTCTACAATCAAGGCATGCACGCTTCAAATCTATCAACACAAGGTTCCGTGGCAGAGCCGATGGATCAGGAAAAATTCCTGC
>JANMFP010000286.1:0-3109 GCA_031378135.1 Variovorax sp.
GTCTGCGCCTCTTGGCAATCGCCCATGCAGTCGCTCACCCAAGCATCGTTGTGATACGTGGGCAAATAGCGTTCGCCCGCATCGCAAATGAGCGAGAGAAGTGAGCCTTGCTCGCCGCGCGCCTTCATCTGCGTGGCCAACTCCAGCATCGCTACAAAGTTTGTTCCTGTGGATGGGCCGACTCTTCGTCCGAGTAGGCCGGAGAGCAGCCGCATCGCGGCAATCGATTGCGCATTGCTCACCACCTGCATCTGATCAATCAAGCCGCGAATGAAGCTGGGCTCCACGCGCGGTCGGCCAATGCCCTCTATGCGAGAGCCCGCGCCTTGCAGAAGTGCATCGCCGCTCGCGTGGTACTGCGCAAACACCGAGCCTTCTGGATCAGCCACGCAAAGCTGAGTGGGAAACTGCCGATAGCGCAAGAAGCGGCCAATGGTGGCGCTCGTGCCACCCGTGCCCGCGCCTACCACCACCCAAGCCGGCACCGCATGCCGCTCGCGAGCCATTTGCTCAAACATACTTTGCGCAATGTTGTTGTTGCCCCGCCAATCGGTGGCGCGCTCGGCGTAGGTGAACTGGTCCATGTAGTGGCCACCCGTCTCGCTGGCAATTTTTTGCGCCGCTTCATATACAGCACCCGCAGACTCTACAAAATGGCAGCGCCCGCCGTAAAACTCAATGAGTGCAATCTTCTCAGGCGAGGTGCTGCGCGGCATCACCGCTACAAAAGGCAAGCCCAGCAGCCGCGCGAAATACGCTTCGCTCACAGCTGTAGAGCCGCTCGATGCTTCCACCACCGCCGAGCCTTCGTGCAGCCAGCCGTTACACAGCGCATAAAGAAACAGAGAACGCGCCAAGCGATGTTTCAAGCTGCCCGTGGGGTGCGTTGATTCGTCTTTGAAATAGAAATCAATGCCTGAAGCGTTGAAACTCGGCAGCGGCAGCGCGATCAAATGCGTATCGGCGCTGCGCTGGAAATCCGATTCGATTTTTTCAATGGCTTGGTGCGCCCAAGCACGTGGTGTGTGGCGCAGATGTTGATTTGAGGAAGTCATGGGTACATTGTCGCAGTACATTTCGCTCTATTGAATGCATGCTAATGACTACAAAAATAATAGCATGATGCGATCATTCTATGCCGGCTAGAGGGCTAAAAATCTTAAAAATTCTCAAGCATATCGCTTGTTGCGTAAATTGTTCTTCATCTCTTTGAGCGCGGGTTGCAACTTAGCGCTGCCAATGCGCAACGCCACGCTGGTGGCCAAAATGTCGATCATGAGCAAATGCAAAAGCCGCGAGACCATGGGGCTGTAGCGGTCATAGCCTTCGGGGTGATCGGCAGCCAAGTGAATATGCCCGGCGCTGGCCAATGGCGAGCCACTGGCGGTGATCACGATCGTTGTGGCGCCATTTTTGCGAGCAATATCGCATGCATCCATCAAATCGCGCGTGCGCCCCGAATTGCTGATCACCACGACGCAATCGCCCGCGCTTACCGTGGAGGCGCTCATCACTTGCATATGCCCATCGCTGTAGGCGATTGATGTGACGCCTAAGCGGAAGAATTTGTGCTGCGCATCTTGCGCCACGATGCCCGAGTTGCCCGCGCCGTAAAACTCAATGCGCCGGCGCTGCTTGTAGGTTTCTGCCATGGCTTCGGAGGCTTTTTCAAACGCAAAGCTGCTCGCATCGTTGCGGTATTTCAAAAAAGCGGCCACTGTGTTGTCAATCACCTTAACCATCACATCGCTCACCTTGTCATCGGTGTCCACACTGCGGTGAATAAAGGGCACTCCTTCGCTCACAGAGCCCGCGAGCTTGAGCTTGAAATCCGAGAGCCCGTCATAGCCCATGCTGCGGCAAAAGCGCACGACGGTAGGCTTGCTGACATGCGCGCGATCCGATAATTCACTCACTGGCAAATTCGCAAACGCACGCGGATCAAGCAGCACAAGCTTGCCCACGCGCTGCTCGGCGGGAGCCAGGGATGGCAGTGATGCCTTGATGCGTTCGAGCATGCTCATGATTTTTTATTCCATCAAAAATGATCGCCCACTGCCTTGGGCGTTGCAAAAATTTCCCAAGCAGTTTTGGGAGATGAATAGCGGTTGATCACACGTTCCTCAACGTTTTTGAGTTGCCACGCATTTCCCATCAGTTGTTCAATGTCGTGGAGATCAAAAAAGCGCTTTGACTGGCCATCGACTGTGTAGTAATGATGATCAATCAATGGATGCCCCTGCGCCCCGTAATGCTGGTCATTCGTTGAATTCAGTCGCAGCAAAAACACAGCATTCGGGGCAAGCCTCTTGTGAATGATGTTGAATAGCTCAATCGTTTCTTGCCAATCAAAATAATGTAGCGATAGGCTAGCCACAACCACATCCGCTTGCCAAGCAGCGGTGCGCAAATAGTCGCGTAAATCACAGGCCACAAATTGCGCTTGGGGGCAACGCTGCTGAGCAGCTCGTACCTGCTCCCGATCCATATCAATGCCATGAACCTCGAAACCCAATTGGCTGAGATATGCACTGTCATGGCCCGCGCCGCAACCGATCTCTATGAGTTTTTTGCTGGGTAATGCTTCTAACAAGGCATGCCAACGCTCAAGCCATCGATCATGCTCAGGGCCGTAGAGGATGGGCGCAGTTACAGCCTGCATGACTTAGCTTTCTTCATCCCAACAAAAATTGTCTTTGGCAATCATCGCGCTCGATGAGCTCGGGCCCCAGCTACCTGCGGCGTAAGGGCGCGGTGGAATTGCATCGCGCTGCCAAAAATCTAGAATCGGCTCGACCCAACGCCACGCCTCTTCTTGCTCATCGCTGCGCACAAATAGATTCAAGCGGCCATCGATCACATCGAGCAGCAAGCGCTCATACGCGCCTACGCGCTCTGCGCCGAAACGTTTGTCAAAATCTAAATCGAGCTGCGTGAGGCTGAGCGAATTGGTATCTCGGCGATTGGCCTGCGCTTGCGCCATGAGGTGCAGCTCAAGGCCGTCTTTGGGCTGCAAGTGAATCACTAGCTTATTCGCGCCGCCGTTCGGTGTATTAAAAATCGCATGCGGCGTTTTGTGAAAATTCACCACGATATGCGCCTCGCGCCC
>JANMFP010000295.1:0-7273 GCA_031378135.1 Variovorax sp.
ATAGCCCACTACCGTGGGTTTGCCCGTCGTGCCGCTGCTGGCGTGGATGCGAACAATTTGCTCGCGTGGCACGGCAAACATGCCAAAGGGATACGCTTCGCGCAAATCTTTCTTGGTGGTGAAGGGCAGCTTGCTTAAATCAGCGAGCGTCTTTACATCGCTGGGTTTGACTTTTGCTGCATCAAATTTAGCGCGATAAACAGGCGAATTTTCATACGCATGTGCAAGCGTGGATTGCAAGCGTTTGAGTTGCAAGGCACGCAGCTCTGAGATGGGCGCTTTTTCAATGAATTCTAATTGAAACGATGATTTTTGGAGCATTTTAGGCCTCTGCCCGGCACATTTATTGAGTAGATTGCTATTGAATTGATAGTGACTGTGTTCAAGGCATGGGCACAACCGTGCCTTTGATTTGCGCAGATTTTCCACGAAACATCGCAATCACCTCGCCATGTTGATTGCTGACTTGCATGTCGTAAATTCCATGCCGTCCGATCAGCGTTTGCTCGATGCCTTCGCAGGTGAGGATGTCACCAAGCTGGCCGGGCTTGAGAAATTCAATGCTGCAACCAGCAGCCACTGCCACGGTGTTGTGAGAATTGCAGGCAAAAGCAAATGTGGAATCAGCCAGTGTGAAAATGAAGCCGCCATGGCAAATTTTGTGGCCATTCAAATGCAAGGCTTTGACTTCCATGCTCATGCGCGCATAGCCGGCCTTGCATTCGAGCAGTTGCATACCCATCGTCTCGCGCGAAGCGACATCTGAGCCAAACATGCTGTTGCCGACGGCTTCGGCTAATTTGTCTGCGTCCATCACTGCCCCTTGAATTGCGGTGCACGTTTTTGCAAAAACGCGTTCACACCTTCAATGTAGTCATCCGTCATGCCCATCGCCGTTTGCGCATCGCGCTCGGCATCGAGCTGCTGATGGAAGCTGCGGGTGTGTGCGTCGCGCAGCAAATGCCGCGTTTGCACGAGCGCTTGCGTGGGCATATGCACGAGCCTTGAAGCCATGGCAAGCGCCGCGGCCAGCGGGTCGTCTTGCACATCCCAAATCAGCCCAAATTCTTTGGCTTGGGCAGCAGATAGCTTGTCTCCCGTGAGCGCCAGTGCCATCGCGCGCGCGAGGCCCAAGCGCTGCGGCAAATGCCATGAGCCGCCGGCATCGGGAATCAAACCGATTTTGCTGAAGGCTTGAACAAAACTAGCCTGCGGCGATGCAATGACGATATCGCAGCTCAGCGCATACGAAGCTCCAGCCCCAGCCGCCACGCCATTAACGGCGCAGACTGTCGGCATCGGCAAATTCATCAGCGCGCGGGCGCTGGGGTTGAAATTGGCCTCAACCGCCGGCCCGGGATTGGCGCGCTCTTTCAGGCCCGGGCCGGGCGTGAAATCAAAGCTGCCTAAATCCGCCCCAGCGCAAAAGCCGCGCCCAGCGCCGGTGATCACACAAGCGCGAATCGCTGCATCGCCGCTCGCCTTGGCAAGCGCAGCGCGAAGGGCTTCGTGCATTTCAGGCGTGAAGCTGTTGAGTGCGGCAGGGCGATTGAGTGTGATCAATGCGATCTTGGCGCTGCCCGCCTCGCGTTCTTCGTAGAGAACTGTGGAATCAGCGGTAGGTTCAGTCATGTTTATCTCCTGAACGCAATTTACACGAAAAAGTAATTGGCCAACCAGTGCGACGGTAAATACTGACGGTAGGTGCTTTTTGTCCTATGCACCGCTATCATCTGCCTATGACATACGAACTCCTCCTCCTTGACACCCTCGGCAGCGTGGCTCGCATCACGTTGAACCGCCCTAAACAACTCAATGCCTTGAATGGCCAGCTTATGGACGAGCTGGGCCAAGCACTCAAAGCTTTCGATGCAGACGAGAAGATTGGCTGCATGATCATCACCGGCAGCGAAAAAGCTTTTGCTGCTGGTGCAGACATTGGCGCGATGGCCACCTACAGCTTCGCTGATGTGTACAAGGGCGACTACATCACCAAAAACTGGGAAACAATTCGCAGCATTCGTAAACCTGTGATCGCTGCAGTGAGCGGCTTTGCTTTGGGCGGCGGCTGCGAGTTGGCGATGATGTGTGATTTCATCATTGCGGCTGACAACGCGAAATTTGGCCAGCCCGAGATCAAGCTGGGCATCATCCCCGGCGCGGGCGGCACGCAGCGCCTGCCTCGCGCTGTGGGCAAAGCCAAAGCGATGGATCTGGCGCTCACAGGTCGCATGATGGATGCCACTGAGGCTGAGCGAGCAGGCTTGGTCAGCCGCGTCGTGCTTTTGGCCGATTTGCAAGATGAAGTGCTGGCTGCGGCCAACATGATCTGCGGCTACAGCCAAATCGCCACGATGGCCGCCAAAGAGAGCGTGAACCGTGCTTTTGAAAGCGGCTTGGCCGATGGCGTGATGTTTGAGCGCCGCCTTTTCCATGCGCTGTTTGCCACGGCCGATCAGAAAGAAGGCATGGATGCTTTCGTGAACAAGCGGCCAGCAGCATTCAAGCATCAATAGAGCCTAAAGTGCCAGATTTATAAACTTCTGTATAATCTAGCGCTTTGGTGATATAGCTCAGTTGGTTAGAGCGCAGCATTCATAATGCTGATGTCGGTGGTTCAAATCCACCTATCACCACCAAATACGAGAATCCCTGCCCGCGAAAGTTGGCAGGGATTTTTTTTGGGATTTTGGCGGATGAGGGCCTGATATCTCTCTGTATCATGTTGATCATGACAATTGCATGGTTGCAGCGCTGTATCGTGCTGGGTAGTTTGGTTTTTTCTTGGGTGCTCGCTGCGTGGCTGTGGAACAACCTGCGCAGCTGGGCTGTGATAAGCCTACTCACGCCTGTCTTAGTTGTGCCGTTGATCTTGGGCATCCAATGTGTCTGGGCGGCGCTGCTTAACCGCAAAGAGACGGCAGTGAATCCTGCAAGTTTGGGGCAATGGCTAGGCGCATGGCTGTCGGAGTGGCATGTAGCTGCCAAAGTGTTTATTGGGTGGCAGCCCTTTCGCCACCGCGCAGTGGCAAACAACTTGATGGCCACACCGAATCAACGCGGCATGGTGCTCGTGCATGGCTTTTGTTGCAATCGCGCATTGTGGACGGATTGGATGAAACAGCTTCATGCAAAAAACCGCGTGTTTGTGGCGGTAGATTTGGAGCCAGCTTTTGGCTCCATCAGCGATTACGCCGACACGGTGGAAGCTGCTATTGCACAAGTAGAGCAAGCAACTGGCTTGCCCCCCATCGTGGTGGGCCACAGCATGGGTGGTTTGGCGATTCGTGCTTGGGCGGCAAAATACGCGCGCGAACCCCATCAAATGCAGCGCATCAAACGCATCTTCACCATTGGCACGCCGCATCACGGCACGGCGATTGCCGCAGCCTCTTACACAACCAACGGCGGAGAAATGCGTCAAAGCAGTGCTTGGCTGGCAAGCAATGCGTCGTGCTTACCCAACAATTTTGCGACGTATTGCACCTGCTACTTCTCACATTGTGACAATATTGTCTTCCCAGCAAATGCAGCTACTCTAGAAGGGGCGGACAATCAGCATATTGCTGGCCATGCGCATGTGCAATTGCTTTTTTCTAAAGACATACAACAGGTTTGCTTGAGCCAACTGGAGAACTAGACCATGCCATTGATCGTCGTGATGGATGATGATGCCAGCACACGCGTGTTGGTTGCAGCCGTATTGCGCAAAGAAGGCTACGACGTGCTCGCTGCTGAAGACGGCGCTCTGGGCCTGGCGCTGATTCGCGAGCACAAACCCGATTTGGTGGTGAGCGATGTGCAAATGCCCAACATGGATGGCTTCGGTGTGTTGGAGGCAGTGCGTGCGGACGAGAGCATCACCACGACACCAATTATCTTGCTTACTTCGCTCCAAGATCGCGCCCACATGCGCCAAGGCATGACGACCGGCGCAGACGATTACCTGACCAAGCCCTTCGCGCCACAAGAGCTGCGCGATGCAGTGAACACGCAGCTGTCAAAACTGGTTCGCGCAGAAGCTGTGCAATCGCAACTGGTGGATCGCGCGGTAGCCACCGCACTGGCAGCGCAGCATGAAAAAATTGGCAGCTTGTATGAAAAACGCATGGCCAAGGAATTGTCGGGGCAGTGGCCAGACAGCGGCGGTGGTCAAAACGATGGCAACGAACGCTACGCCAGCGCTACCGTGCTCTATGCTGATGTGCGTGATTACACGCAATGGACCCAGCGCTTATCAACCAATGAGCTCGGCGAGGTGATCACGCAGTTTTATTCAGGCGTCGGCGACACGGTGCATTTGTTTGGCGCGCGGCATATGCAGTTTGTGGGCGATGGCATGCTGTGCGTGTTTGTGGATGGCAACGACAGCCACACGGTCAATCACGCTTTGCGCGCTACCAAGGCGGCGCTGGGCTTGCTCGATGGTTGCAAGCGACTCGATCATTTTGTGAAACAGCGCTTGGGCGAGCGCGGCTTGCCTCGCTTTGCGCTCAATATCGCCATGCACAGTGGCCCGGTCACTTTCACCAAGCTGGGAGGCTTGTTTTCCAGCGGCACACAATCTACGCCGGTGGGCGATGCAGTTAGCACCACGCTTAAATTCTTTCAAGGCAACCAGCCGCCCGATTGGGCGATCGCGGCCACGGTACAGACGAATATCTTGCTAGATCGCGCTGCGCGCATCGGTCGGCGCGGCATGATCCATGTGCCGGGCAGACAGAGTGCCATAGATTCAGTAGAAATTTTAGGCTTGCACGCCTGAGGAAGACGGCATGACGATACAAGACAGCGCGCAGCAAGAGCGTGGCGGATGGACGGTGCGTAGCCTCTCCATGACGATTTTGTTGGTGTTTGCCGTTTTGCCTGCGCTGTTGGTAGGTTGGTTGCTCTACAACAGCAATGTCCAGTCGGTGGATAAGCTGTCGCAGAAAATCATTGATGATGTGATGCAGCGGGTGCAAGCCGATGCAGAAGTGCAATTGCAAAACGCGGGCTTGGTGCTCAATGGCTTGATTCCTCCGGCGCCCAGCACTGCGCAAACTCAAACTGCACGCCGCTTGATCCTGCAGCCGCTCGAGTTTGAAAAATTAGCCATCTCGCTCACGCGTATGGCAGCCGATGTTCCTTATTTGTACTTCGGTACAAACAAAGGCGAGTTTCACGGCGTCGAGCAAATGACACGTGGCGGCACGGGCCAGATGCGCATTGGTATTCGACGCGAGGGTGATGAAGGCCGGCAGTTTTATACCACCGTCATGCCTGGAGACCGCAGCCAAAAGCTGGAACCCGAGGCGCGCAACTATGAACCCCGCACGCGCCCTTGGTATTCTCAAGCGGTGAATAAGCGCGAGCGCATTTTTACACCCGTGTATCTCTCTGCTTCAAAGAAGCAGCTTTTGATCACCGTCGCGCAGCCTGTGTTTGATGATGATGCAAGCGTGCTGGGTGTATTTGCGGCCGATTTGTATCTCAAGCAATTGTCTGAAGCGCTGCAAGTGATCAATATTTCTTCGCGTGGCGTGGCTTTTATTGTGGATGATTCAGGCATGCTCGTGGCGACCTCCACGGGCGATCCTTTGTTTGTGGAGCAAAGCGGCAAGCTGGATCGGCAAAGCCCCAGCGCCAGCGCCAATCCGATTCAACGCGATGTGTTCAAGCAGATCCAGCCCTTGATCGGCAAATTCAAAGCAGATTCTGTACAACGTGAGCGCTTCAATGGCCATATCGAAACTGCTGCGGGCGATACCTTGGTGTCGATGCGTCCGTTTGCTGAGCATCTTGGCTTGCCTTTGACATTGATCGTGGCCGCGCCCGAGCTGGATTTCTCGAGTGAGGTGCAAGACAGCTTGCAAAACGCTTTGATCGTGATGGCAGTGATCGTGGGCTTGGGTGCCTTACTGGCAGCCCTGATGGCTTGGAGATTGTCGCAGCGCTTTAAGACGCTAATGCAAGCCGCTTTGCAAATGGGGCGTGGGCAAGTGCCTGTTGTGCAGTCTGACGCACGCATCATGGAGGTGCGCCAGCTCTCCCGGACGATTGCAACGAGCGCACAAGAAATCCAAACCAATCGCGCTGCGATTGAAGCGCAAAAGCAAGCCTTAGAAGCGGCCAATGAGCATTTGGAAGAGCGCGTAGCGCTGCGCACACTGCAGCTCGAAGAATCGCGCGAAGAAGCGCTGCAAGCGGCCAAAGCCAAAGCTGCATTTCTTGCCACCATGAGCCACGAAATACGCACGCCGCTCAACGGTGTCGTGGGCATGACCACGCTCATGGCCGATACACTACTGAGCGAAGAGCAGCAAGATTACTTGCACACGATGCGCGTATCGAGTGATCAATTGCTCTCGGTGATTAACGATATCTTGGATTTCTCAAAAATCGAATCCGGCAAGATGGATTTAGAGAGCGAGCCCTTGTCGATTCAAGGCACGATTGAAGAAGCCTGCGATATGGGCGCGCCGCGCGCCCGCGAGAAGGGCTTGGAGTTGCTGGTGGATGTGGGCGATGATGTCCCGCCTTGGGTACGCGGCGATGTCACGCGCTTGCGTCAAATCTTGCTCAATTTTTTGGGCAATGCGGTGAAATTCACCGACAAAGGGCAAATCTTCGTTACAGCGGATCTCAAAGAGGACTTTGATGCGCAGCGCGTGATCGATGGTAAGCCGCAGCCCGGCGCGTTGGTGGAATTCCGCGTGAAAGATTCTGGCATTGGCATTCCCAAAGAGCGGCAAGGCGCACTCTTTCAATCGTTCACCCAAGTGGATGCCTCCACCACGCGAAAGTATGGCGGCACGGGCTTAGGGCTGGCCATTTGCAAGCGCTTGGCTGAGATGATGGGCGGCGCAGTGGGGCTGGAATCTGAGGCGGGGCAAGGCTCGACCTTTTGGTTCACAGCGCGCATGCAATACAGCGATGCGCCTAATCCATCTGAAACCTCTGTCCTTGAATTGGCCAGTTTGGAAGGCAAGCTGGCGGTGATCGTCGATGACATGCCGGTCAACATCCAAATCTTGGACAAACAGCTCAAGCGCTGGAAGATGAACACTGTAGCGTTTAACAACGCACCCGATGCGCTGCAATGGCTGTCTACGCGCGAGGCTGATGTGGTGGTGACCGATATGCATATGCCAGAGATGGATGGCCTCATGCTGGCCAAGGAGCTTCACAAGATCAAGCCTGAGATGCAGCTTGTCTTGCTGACTTCGGGCACATTGCCCGCAGACCAAGATGCACAGCAGTTTGCAGGTCGCCTGCTCAAGCCCTATCGCCA
>JANMFP010000313.1:0-6862 GCA_031378135.1 Variovorax sp.
AGTGTCGCCTCAGAGCCCTCTTTGAGCTGCTCGTTGGTGGCGTTTTCAATCGCTAAACCGGCTGTCAAGCTGTCCATCACGGGCAGCAGGCTCTCGGCGAAGCTTTCCACCGCGTATTTGCGGGCTTTGGAAACGTCTTCCTCGGCGCGGCGGCGCATGTTTTGCACCTCGGCTGCGGCGCGCAGGTTTTGATCGTGCAGCTCGGTGGCTTTGGCTTTTAACGTAGCGAGCTCGGCCAAGGCGATGGTGAGTTCATCGGCGCTGTCGGCTTCGTTGGCGGCCAATGCGGCTTCGATTTCTTCGGGGGAGGCATCAGCCGGTGTGCCGGGTGGTGCTGCTGGCGCATCGTGCGCTGCTGGATGGACTGGCTTGCCGTCTTCGGGTTTTTGATGTTCAGACATGGTGTTTTTAGTGAAAATACAAATCAACTCTGTAAATGCAGACATGGACGTGATTTTCAAGAGGGAAAAGTCGCAATGCGTGAGTGAGCTAGCTCAATGTGGCATGCTATGAATAGATGAGCACTCCGCGCAGACTCTATGCCGGGTAAGGGCCTATTTTTCTTATAAAAGCCCTAAAAAGAGCTTGACAAGGCAAAAGCGAAGTAAAAAAGACAAAAAAACAGCCCGAAAAAACTTCGGGCTGGAATAAAGGTTTGAACCTTAATCAATCAAGGCAAAAAGTGACTCAACACATTACTTTTTCTTCGCTTTGGAAGTCGTCCATTTCGTAGCGAAAGCGCTCAAATCGTTCATGCGCTTGAGCAAATCGGTGCCACTGCTGGTGAGGCTGTAGCCAGAATCGCCATGGCCGACAAGGCTCGCGGCGCGCAATTCTTTGAGGCGGGTGTTCAGAGTGTTGGGTGTGATGCCGCCCACGCTGTCTTGCAAGAGGCGAAAGGTTTGCGGGTGGCCATCTTTGAGCGCCCAGAGCACGCGCATGGCGTAACGTGATTCCAACAGGTCAAACAGAGAGTTGACGGCGGCATTGTCTTTAGCGCTCATGAAAGGATGCTCCTAGATGTTTTGATGAATGTGAAACAAGAGGTTTAGTCTCGAACTGATTGAAATATAACGCTTTTTCTGGAAATTGCTACAACTTTCGTAGCTAGCTATGCTTTTTGACATCGGGAAAACCCGAATTTGTAGCTAATTTGCTGCACTTCTGCTGGCAAGCCAAGGGCGCTATGGCCTCCGAGCCCGCGCCCATGCTCGTTTTTAAGCTATCACTTCAAGACCAAGCGCCACAAAGTCGTGGTTTCGCGTGAGCGTGCAGCGTGGAAAGGATCGCTTGCATCATTGGCCTTGGGGTGGCGTGGTTGGGTGCTCAGTTGCCCGACGATTTTGAGGTCTGCGTCTTCGATCAGTGCTTGCAATTCGCCTTCTTCGCGCAGGCCCAGATGCTCAGCGAGATCCGACAAAATCAGCCAAGCTTCGCCTTTGGGGGCTAAATGCGCTTTCAGGCCGCTCAAATATCCGCGCAGCATCTGGCTGCTGGGGTCGTAAATGCCGCGTTCCAGCGTGCTGCCGGGCGTGCCGGGCAGCCATGGCGGGTTGCAGACGATCAAGTCAGCTTGGCCATGCTGTGCAACATCGGGGAAAAGATTGGCTTCCACAAGCTTGACTTGCCGCCCGCCCACCAGGCGCGTGATGTTCTCCTTCGCGCAGACCAGCGCTCGCGCATCCAAATCTGTGGCTACGATTTGCCCGATGCCGCGCATCGCCAACACGCAGCTGAGCACGCCAGAGCCTGTGCCAATGTCGAATGCCTTCAACTCGTTGGCTGATTTAACTGAGGGCAGCGGCGCTTTCTCCACCAAATCAATGTATTCGCCGCGCACGGGAGAAAACACGCCGTAATGCGCATGAATGCGCCGCTCAATGGCTTGTCTATCCCGCCCCAGCGCCGGCACGACCACGCCCTTCTTGCGCCATTCAAACGCGCTGATGATGCCCAGAAGCTCGCGCAAGCTGGTCACAGATTTCTCTTTTTCGACGGGCTCGCCCCAAGCCTGGCTGCATGCGAGCTTCACATCGGGCGCGCGCGGTAGCGGAATGCTGAAATCTGCATCCAGCGGAATCAAAATCAGGCCAAGCACGCGCGCACGCTGAGCCTGCGCTTGGCGGTGTTTGTAAAACTGCTTGGCGATTGTGTTTTGGGCATCTTGCGGGCTTTGCGCGATGTTGACCGTGATGGTTGCCCTCGCTGTGGCAGCGCTCAAGCTCGCCGTTGATTTGGCGGTCGAAGCCAGCGGAGCAGTATTTGAAACGTTATGCCTCAAAGCATCGCCATCTTCTAATCCATCTTCCAATCCGCCTTCCGCATCCCCATTCGCTACGGCAAGCGCAGCGGCTCTTGCCGAGCGAGCCGTCGGCGAAGCGTCTGTAGCCTTGCGACTCGTCTTACGCGCAGGCTTCGGGCTGGCATTCTTCTCCATCCTCTTTTCAAGCCGCCGCTCCAGCGCCTGCATCAATAGCTTCGCATTCTGAAAATCCCCGCGCCAAAGCATGCCCACGCCGCCTGCCGCTATCCGATAAGCCTCGTCGGCCGAGAGCGTGTCATCCACCACCTGTATGCGCTTAGGCGGCAAATTCCCCCGCTCGCTGCGCCAAATAGCCGATTGCGGCGCGTCTTTTTCGGTCCATTGCAGGAGAGGATTTGAGGGGGTATTTTCTTGCGTCATTTGCATGCAATTTTACCGGATAGCCGGCATAGAATCTGAGCAGAGTGCTATATATTTAGGAGTAAAAGAGTGCTTGCATGTGTGAGTTGGCATCAGTAGAATATATGACTATATAAACAGTGTCTATCCGTTCATTCTTAGACCTACAAGCCATGAGCCAGCTCCCTGCCGCCCCCAACCTCACGTTCACGGACATCGTCCAACTCATTGCCAGCGCCAAACATCGCGCCATCGCCGCAGTCAACACGGCATTGATCGATTTGTATTGGTAAGTTGGCGAGATCATCAGCAAGAAAATTGCTTCTGCTGAATGGGGCGATGGCGTGGTGAATGCGCTTGCAGCCTACATCGCGCAAACCCAGCCTGGGTTGCGCGGGTTCACGTGGCGTAACTTGTTTCGCATGAGGCAGTTTTATGAGACTTATCAGGGAGATGCAATTGTGTCACCACTGCTGACACAATTGCCGTGGACCCATAACCTCACGATCCTTACCCAGTCAAAACGCCCCGAAGAACGCGAGTTTTACCTGCGAATGGCCATCAAAGAAAAATGGTCGAGCCGCGAGCTGGAAAGGCAGCTAGAGGCGGCCCTTTTCGAGCGCACCGTGCTCCATTCGCCAAAAGTGTCAGCAGCGCTGACACAAATGCAGCCCGAAGTCATTAGCGCCTTCAAAGATGCCTACATGCTCGAATTCCTCGGCCTGCCAGAAGCCCACAGCGAATCCGATCTCCACAAAAGCCTGCTTGCCGAGCTCAAAGTGTTCTTACGCGAGCTAGGCCGCGATTTCTGCTTCATCGGCTCAGAATTCCCCGTCCAAGTAGGCGCGCGAGATTTCGCGCTTGATCTGCTCTTCTTTCATCGCGGCCTCAATTGCTTGGTCGCCATTGAATTGAAGGTAGGCCGCTTCGAGCCCGAATACCTAGGCAAGCTCTCCTTCTATCTTGAGGCGCTAGACCGCGATATCCGCAAACCCCACGAAAACCCCGCCATCGGCGTGCTCCTCTGCGCCTGCAAAGACGACGAAGTCGTCGAATACGCCCTCAGCCGTACGGCCTCCCCCGCTTTGATCGCACAATACGAGACGCAGTTGCCGGACAAGGCGCTGCTGCAAAGCAAGTTGCATGAGTTCTATTTGCAGAATACGGTTAGCGTAGGCGCAGAATAATGGCTACACAAGCAGCATGAACTAGATCGCTCACGAAGTACAGACAATGCCTGATTCAGAATCAAAGATAGATTGGTCAAATGCAGCAGACCCACATGTCATACGATCTAAACAGCTTGCGAGTGGCCCTGCTGGAGAAATGATGACGAAATTACCTTTGTATTATTCAAAGGCAATCATTTTTGGCGAAAAGCCGCAAAAAGATGTCATCACCAAAATCAACTCTGCGACTGTTACGCTTTTGGAGTTGGAAGGCAAAGTTTTCGCTGTGACTTGCTCGCATGTACTAGAGGGTTATCGTCAAACGTTACTTGAAAACGAGGACGCTTTTTTTCAAATTGGCGACGCTCGTATTGATCTAGAGTCTCAGCTTGTCGACGAGAGTCAAAAATACGACTTGGCTACGCTATTGCTAAACGAAGCCCAGTTGAAAAAAATACTAAATACTGAAGAGATTGGTTCTAGAGTCATTCGCCCATCAGTATGGCCGCCTACAAAGATCTCAGTTGAAGATAGGATTCTTATCGGAGGATTTCCAGGCAAGCTGAGAGATAGAGTGGCTTTTGATGAAGTGTTGTTCAAAAGTTTCAGTACAGCCGGAATATCAGTTGCCTCAGTTGATGAAGAAAAATTCGGTTGCCTATTCGAACGAGAGTATTGGAACAATGCAGGAGGGGGCGAGCAAGCAATTTATCCAACCGAGCTAGGCGGCATGAGTGGTGGTCCAGCTTTCGTTGATCGTGGACAACACTTTGAATTCGTGGGCATTATTTATCAACATTCTGAATCGTTAGACATCATGCTCTTTCGCCATGCTTGCTTGATCGGCAATGACGGAACAATAATGGACTGACGAAAGTGATGACTGCATAAGTTGGCAAATCAAAAAAATGAAAATCAACAAGTCTGCATTGATCTACACCACCGATGCGGGTCGCATCTGCCCCGATTGCAGTCAGCCTGTGGCGCAATGCCAATGCGCAGCAAACAAGAAAGCTTTGGCTGTCGCAAGCGCTGCATCAGCAGACGACATCGTGCGCGTGCAACGCGAGACGAAGGGGCGGGGTGGCAAGAGCGTGACGGTGGTGCGCGGTTTGGGGCTCGATGTTGACGAGCTAGTGGCGCTTGGTAAGCAGCTCAAAGCGGCTTGCGGATCAGGCGGCACAGTCAAAGATGGCGTGATTGAGGTGCAGGGCGATCATGTGGTGACTGTGATGGTGGCGCTGCAAAAGCTGGGCTACAAGGTAAAGCGCTTGGGTGGGTAGGTTTTGATGGTTATTGCTACCGTATTTATCTTAGTTTATCAATGTTATCTAAAAAATAGATAAATTACAGTAAACTTTGTAGCTATGAACCCCAACACCAATCCTTTCTCCCCCGGCGCAGGCAATCAGCCGCCTGAATTGGCAGGGCGTGGCGAGCTGCTGCGCCAAGTGGATATTCTGCTGGCGCGTATCAAAGCGGGGCGCAGCGAGCAAAGCATGCTGATGGTGGGGCTGCGCGGGGTAGGCAAGACGGTGTTGCTCAATCGGGTGCGTGAGATGGCATCAGCACAGGGCTATCAGGCCGTACTTATTGAGGCGCATGAAAACAAGCCATTGCCGCAGCTGCTTTTGCCGCCTCTGCGCCAAACGCTGTTTGCGCTGGATCGTATGCAAAACGTGAGCCAGAAAGTCAAGCGCGGTTTGCGGGTGTTGCGCAGTTTTATTGGCGCAGTGAAAGTTAAGGTGGGTGATGCGGAGTTTGGGATGGATATTGACCCTGAAACTGGCTCTGCTGACAGCGGTGATTTGGAAGCTGATTTAGCGGAATTATTTGTGGCCGTGGGCGAGGCAGCGGCGGACAGAAATACGGCTGTAGCCATCATCATTGATGAGCTGCAATACATGTCTGAGACGGAGATGAGTGCGCTGATCATGGCCGTGCATCGGGTCTCGCAGCGGGGTTTGCCGCTGGTGTTGATTGGTGCGGGCTTGCCGCAGTTGGTGGGGCTGGCGGGTAAATCCAAATCGTATGCGGAGCGCTTGTTTACCTACCCTGAAATCGGCGCACTTTCCCTCGAAGATGCTTCTCTGGCGTTGCAAGGCCCAGTGAATTCACAAGGTGTGAGTTTTACGGCAGAGGCACTCGCTGAGGTGCATCGCGTGACGCAAGGCTACCCTTACTTTTTGCAAGAGTGGGGTTATCAGTCTTGGAATTTGGCCAATGAATCGCCCATCGATTTGGAGTTGATTCAAAAGACGACGGTGTCGTCTACAACTCGCCTGGATACGAGTTTTTTCAGGGTGAGATTTGATCGCCTGACACCGCGCGAGAAAGATTATCTTTGCGCGCTGGCGGAGATGGGCGCGGGTAACCAGCGCTCGGGCGGCGTGGCAGAGCGCTTGGGCGTGAAGGTGCAAACCATTGCACCGCTGCGCTCTAGCCTCATCAAGAAGGGCATGATTTATAGCCCAGCGCATGGCGATACGGCGTTTACTGTGCCGCTGTTTGATCAGTTCATGCTGCGCACCATGCCTGATGGCCCGCGCAAAGCGGGCGATTGAAATCTTTGTCTACTTGCAGCTAAACGATGCCGCATCTTCCAAACTACCCGAGCCGCTGTAGGTGGCGACTTTGGGGTAGGCGCAGAGCGGGCGGGTGCGGGTGGGGCTCCAATCTTTGGGAAGCTCGGCGTTCGCGCCACCTGCGTTGCCCACGCCTCTGGCTGCCGCCGTGATGCTGCTGGGGGCTTGGCCTCGCTCGACCCAGTTGACGAGGGGCGTGAGGACGTCGAACTGGTCGGTGGCGGGGCCGCCACTGCAATGCGCCATGCCGGGGACGGGGAAGTAGCGGGCGAAGTCCGCACCTTTGCCGCTTTGCGAATCATTGACGCGCTCCACCCAAGCAACGGTGTCGTCATGCGAGAAGATGGCATCACTCACGCCGTGGTAGAGCAGAATTTTTGCGCCGCGTGCGCGCAGGGGTTCGAGGTTTTCTGGGGAGAATTTGCCGGGGGGCGTGATTTGCGTGT
>JANMFP010000333.1:0-3141 GCA_031378135.1 Variovorax sp.
GCTGGGCGGACAAAGCGTTGGAAAAAGGCTGATGAAGATCAGAGTGCTGAAGCAAGATGGGCTAACGACAACTCAAGGTGAGTTTGGGCTGGTTTTTTTGCGAACCGTGCCTGAGTTTTTGCCCATCGTCAATTTTGTAGATATTGGCTACATGTTTTCTAAGTCGAGACAAAGAATCGGTGATCGATGGGCAAAAACTATTATGGTGTCCAGCCGTTCCTGATTTGCCTGCACGGCCTCATGACCTTCTGCATTTCGCTTGACTTAGTCAGTCGTTAATTAGGTCGTCAAGCTTGACATCGGTTGCGTAATTCTTTCTTTTAGTTCATGTATTTCAGGGGTGCTTTAATGATTAGCTGGAAACTCAATTTATTTAGTGGCCGACATGTGCGCATCTGCATGGTGCTGGCTGTTACTTTGCTTGTGTCTGCTTGCGGTGGCGGCGGTGGCGGTGGTGGTAGCTCTGCTCCAACAGCAGGCTCGGGCACGCCTGGCGTCCAGTTGCCGTCAATATCTACGGCATCTAGCATTGTTAACTCTGCGCCAACAAGTACTTTCGCAATTGGTTCAGCTGAACGTCTCGCCTATGAGTATTTGAATGCAGAGCGGATTCGCGATGGCTTCGGTGGTGTGGCTGAATCTCAGCCCATTTATTTGGCTGCAAGGGGTCATGCTGATTATCAGTTGCGTAATGACCTGAATGGTCATATTCAATACAGAGAGCTGTTTTACAGCAATGCTCCCAACACACCAGTGCCTACCGTGGGCTTTACAGGGGCAACACCCACAGATCGTTTGGTTGCTGCGGGTTATGGTGATCGCGGTACATTTGGTGGGGCTTACGACGAAATTTACACAGAATTTAACATTTCCCAAAACAAAGTTTTGCACGGCGGGGCAGTAGGAATTAAGGAGCTTTTAAACGCGCCTTTCCATATGGCGGGCCTCTTGAGTGGAAGCCGTGACGTTGGTATAGCTGTACGTAGCGAGTCAGACGTGAATGTCTCATTTCCACCTTACGCTCCTCGTATAGTGACTCAGATCAACCTTGCTCACAAGAATTCTGATGGTGAGCAAATTCCAGCCTCTAACGAGGTCTTGGTTTATCCTTGCAATGGTGCTACTGGAGTTGGCCGCTTACTTAACGGCGAGAACCCGAATCCTGTACCAGGTCGTGATTTATCAGTCAATCCTTTGGGTAGATCGATGCTGATTTACGTTCGACCACAGAATTCTCTTGCTATTACTACCTACAGCATGGTGGTTACTGCAACAAATACACCAGTGGTTTTACGTGCTCCAGCAACTCCATTGTTTGGCGGCAGCTACCAGCAATATATAGCGGCAGACAGCCCTAATGCTGCGAATACGCAATATACTTTCAACGTAGCTGGAACGAACAACGGTACAACGTTCAGCAAAATATGCAACTTCAAAACTGGCAATTGACGCTGGCATTGTGCTGTGCAAGATGAGTGTTGGCTTTGTTAAACACACACTTTTATTAGTCATGAACGAAATTGAAATCGCAGGTCAGCAGTTCGAGCTCGGTAGTCGCTGGAGGAGATTCTTTGCGTTGTGGATCGACTTACTACCGTTTGCGTTTTTGTTCTGGGTTCCCTTGTTGAATCTTGCACTTTTTGCCTACATACTCGTGCGCGACGCTATTCCCCAATTGAACGGCCAAAGTGTTGGCAAAAGAGTGTTGGGCTTGCGTGTAGTCCATGCAGAAACTGCGCAACATACGACCGGTAAATACGCACCTGTTTTTCTGCGCGAATTACCCGGACTGATCCCCATCCTGAATCTTGTAGACGCACTCTATATTTTTACTGACTCACGAAAACGTCTTGGTGATCGCTGGGCAAAAACTGTCGTGATCCGGGATAACTCAAAATGGAATTGGTAGTTTTTTAGGAAAAATCATATGTTTAAAACCATGCTACTCATCAGTCTCTTGGCCTTATGTCAAATGGCTCAAGCCACAGGTTTTGATGCGTACAGAGCGCGTCTGGAAAACGACGTGCTTTGCGGGTCGCACCCTGATACAGATATCGCATTTCATTTGAAAGCTCTCAAATCGTCTGGTGCGATTGCTGCGAACGAAAAAATCGGTGCGTTTCCCACTGAGTGGGAACCGTTCAAGGTCAAGCCTGGTTTTATTGCGTTCGGCCTGCCTATCAAGGAAGTTCTCTTATTTCCAGGCTACCGTGCCAACATGCCTTATGTCGAGCTTACGCTTGCAACCTCGCCTATTAACGCCTCCAATGCCATCAAGCTTCGGCCTGCTAGTAAAGGCTTGCAGTTCAAAGCTGCGAAAGATGGCACGTTGACAGCCCTCAACAAATCGAAAAGAACTGCAATTACCATTCGCAAGCAGGGTACTGATTCCGTGATTGGTTGCGTAGAACCTTGACTCAATTTACGAAGTAATTTGTACCTGCGCAGATTTGTTCGTAACATCCAATTGGACTTACCCCGTTTCCACGGATTGTTTAGAGGTTCCTCACCTCGGGGTGATTCTCCACCAAATTGGCGCTGGTGGATTCGCGGTAGTTTGAGGGTTTTGCGTCCTTGGGTGTTAATTTTCATGCGAACTTGACCCACAGTTTTCATGCAGCATTGACCCAGATGTTTGAGCTCCGAAGTTTGGTAATCCCAAACAAACGCGGGTGAGCTTGTCCCCAAAAAGTGGACACTAAGAAGTGAGTATCACAACTTAGATAAAAGCGCAGTGAACTGAAGTTTCAATTCAAATAACGAGGCCGCTCGCCGCTGCCTGTATTGCCTTCTCCCGGCAGTGCAGGCTCGGTATTCGAAGCATGATTTTGTGCAGAGATGTTCCACTCAGAAGCTTCAATGGCTTTGTGCAGCAAATGCAGCCAGCCGTGCACCAATTTTTGCTCCAGCGCCACGCGAAAGCCACGCGGATGGGGATGGGGTTGGCCGCTATCTGACGGGATCTTTTCGTTGAACGCGAGTTGCAGTTGGCCAGAGGGCAGGGGCGTGACGCTGATTTCCGTGACGAGCAGCGGCTCAGCGCCGAGGGGCAGGGCGTTGGGCGCTTTGTAGGGCGTGTGGAAATCGGACTTTTGCAGGGATTCTTCGCGCTTGAAATCTGCGAGCAGTTGCTTGGTTTGT
>JANMFP010000382.1:0-4135 GCA_031378135.1 Variovorax sp.
GCCGGCACCCACAACAACGGTATCAACTGTGTCCATGCTTTGACGTGTCTATTGACGAGGCTCAAAGTTTTGCAATGCCAAAACAAGCTGCTTCAAGTTGTCTCGCAAAGGCGCAAAACCTTCCGTCAACTCCAGCGTCTTCTCATTCATATACAGGCCGCGATTGATCTCAATCTGCACGCTATGCCGATGCTTATGTGGCTCGCCATACCGGCGCACCAGCTCCACGCCTTTGTACGGATGATTGAGCGCCACGCTATACCCTAATTGCACGAGTTGCTCTTGAATGAATAGCAAAACAGCTTCACCCGATGTGCTGTGATCGCGATTGCCGAGCACGAAATCAGGATGTTTTGTGCCCGGAAAATCCGTGGCATGGCTGCCCGCAATCTCGGGCATGCTGTGGCAGTTGATATGCAGGCTGTAGCCATGCCGCGCATGCGCTGCATCAATCGCCGCTTTCACGGCAGCGTGATACGGCTTCCAGCAGCGCTCAATGCGTTGCTCCACTTCTTGCACGCTGAGCTGCCGTGCATACAGCGGCTCGCCTTCATCCGTGGCTCGCCAGATCAAGCCCTTACCCAAGCGCCGCTTGGAGAGCACTGCCGCATCCTGCAGCTCAACGGCATGCGGCCAAGCGCCATCGAGCATGTCGGGATCAACTTCGGTCAAATTACGGTTTGCATCCAAATAGCTGCGCGGAAAATGCGCCTCCACCCAAGCGCAGCCCAGTTCGCTAGCGAAGCTGTAGAGCTTTTCCACATGCGTGTCTTCCGCACGGCGTAGCCGCGCCGGATCGCAGGCAAAGCCGAAATCAGGCGGGTAAAACGTGCCGCTGTGCGGGGAATCGAGCACCAAAGGCGAGCTGCCTCGGTGCGTGGTAACGAATTGCATAGCTCTTTAGTTTAGTCCAGTGCAATTTTGGCGAATTTTGCAATGCGCTGCATCTTGTCGATTTCTTTTTTGATCTGCGCCGCAAACTCGTCTGGCTTGCTGCCTGATGCAAACAAGCCCTGCCCTTTGAGCTTCTCGGCCAATGCTGCATCTTTCAAAGCCGCAGCAGTCGCTTGCTGAATGCGATTGACCATCGCCGCTGGCGTGCCCGCAGGTGCCACAAGGCCAAACCACGATGCATCGTTGTTGGCAAACAAAGTTTTCTCGCCGTAGGTCGGCACGTCTTTCAATACATCCAGCCGTGTGCCCCATGCCACCGCCAGAGCCTTCAATCGACCTGCTTGAATATGTTGCAAACTTGATGCCACCTGATCGAAGTAGACCTGCACTTGCCCGCCAATCACATCGGTGATCGCAGGGCCCGCACCGCGATACGGAATATGCACCATGAAGGTGTTGGTCGTGCTCTTGAAGAGCTCGCCCCACATATGCCCAATCGTGCCATTGCCGGGCGAGGCGTAGCTGACTTTGCCGGGATTGGCTTTGAGGTATTTGATCAACTCTTCCAAATTCTTCACTGGCAATTGGCTGTTGACCACCAGCACACCCGGCGCTTTAACGAGCTCCGTCACCGGTGCGAAATCTTTGATGGGGTCATAAGGTAATTTCTTGTACACCGCTGGGTTCACCCCATGCGTGGACAGCGTGGCCACACCGAGCGTGAGCCCATCGGGCGCAGATTTCGCCACCTCGCTCATGCCAATCGAGCCGCCCGCGCCCGCTTTGTTTTCCACGATCACCGTCGTGCCCAAAGCTTTGCCCAGCGGCTCTTGCAATGCGCGAGCGGTAATGTCCGTCGCGCCACCGGGAGGAAACGGCACGACCAAGCGCAGCGGCTTGGCTTGCGCGAAAACGAGTGGAGCAACGGTCGCGCCAGCACAAAGAGCGGTGAGAGAAAGAACATGCCTGCGTTTCATGATGATTCATTCAATAAAGTTGAGATGGTGCAATTTTTCCTCTGAATCCGCTTCGTGAAAAGCGAAAGATGCGCCCGTAAACATTCCAAAATAGACTGATTTTCTACTGGTTAACCCTGAATCTCAACGCACCATCACAAGGCAATATGAGTAGCATGACCCTGCGTAAACTCCATCCGCCCACCCATCTTCTGCGCGCATTCATCATGACTGCTCGGCATGACAGCATCTCCCGCGCTGCTGATGCTTTGCACCTCACGCAAAGCGCCGTGAGCAAGCAAATTTTGGAATTGGAGGGCAGCCTAGGCGTGAATTTATTCGAGCGCGTGAGGAAGCGCTTGGTGCTCACGCCTGCTGGCATGCGCTACGAAGCGGCCGTGCGCCCCCTGCTCGCGCAATTGGAAGCCGCCACCCTCGATGTGATCACCAGTGGCGATGGCGGCGGCGCTTTGCATATCTCTTGCCTGCCCACTTTTGCCGCCAAATGGCTGATCCCGCGTTTGCCTGATTTTCAAAAACAGCATCCTCAGATTGCGTTGCATTTCGTGCCGTTTGCGCAGGGATATACCTTTGATCGCGCGGATTTAGATTGCTCCATCTTGTTTGGCCAAGGGCATTGGCCAGGCGCTCAGGCGCAATACATCACAGGCCGCGAAGTGATGCTCATCGCCCCGCCCTCGCCACGAGGAAAGCCCTTACTCAAGAAGCCACAAGACATCGCCAAATTCGCTCTCTTGCAACACGCCACCGTGCCGCAAGCTTGGGCGCATTGGTGCGAGGCGCATGGTGTCAAGAATCTCAATCCGCTCGCCGGCCCTCAGCTCGATCAGTTCCACAGCCTGATCCGCGCCGTCATGGCTGGCATGGGCTTAGCGCTTGTGCCGCGCTGCTTGGTGCAAGACGATGTGGCGGCTGGTTTGGTGTCTGCTCCGCTGGATGATGGCTACACCGGCGACAGTGGCTACTATTTATGCTTTCCTGAATCGAAAACACATCTTGAGCCGCTGGTGCATTTTCAGAATTGGTTAAAAATTGCGCTGGCTTGAGGGTAAATTAGCTATTAATTAAATAGCATACTATTTATATAATTAGCCAGCCGAATCTACGATTCATTTAAAGTTTGGGTGTACTGAGCCATCAATTTTGTGCTCATTTTGCGGAACTCTCTGCAATGGCCTTCCTCACAAACGCATTCACATTTGGAGGCTCTATGCACATCGCAATTTGGATGACCGGTTTGTTACTGCTCGCACTTTGGAGCGCCACGATGTGGCTAGGCTACAGTCTGAGCCATTTGGCGCTCACACTGCCCTGGCAGCAAGCTGCAGCTACGGCTGCGCAATTACAAATCCCTGACTTGCTCAAACCTTTTCTTGACCCGATTGTTTTGATTTTTTCAGGCCAATCTTGGGCCAATTGGGTGCAAGGTTTAGCGCCCCTCATGCAATGGCTAGGCAATTTATTGCAAGGCTCTGCGGGCTGGTTGGTTGCAGCATTGCCGGTGATCGCATGGATCGTATGGGGCTTGGGTGCTTTACTGGTTTTAGCGCTTGCAGCGGGAGGATCGGCAGGCGTTTGGTGGTGGCGCAAGCAGCAACTTCCAACTAAAACAAGCGGCTTGGTCTCATCACTAGGAAGCCAGGGCGGTGCTGTAAGCGCAGCTCATTTGCAGCAGCTTAAGGCGCACCCGTTGGTTGATCACCTGCGTCGCAAATTTTTCAGATAAACACGCAAGCGATTGCTTCTGTCGCTGCACTTTAAACAAAAAATTCTGTGTCCACTTCAGACTGAGATTGAGTGTCGTAGCGCGGGCCGCTCACATTGTGGCGATTGATCATTTGATTGAGTTGTTCTACTTGCGCTGAACTCAAACTGATATCTTGCGCAGCGAAGTTATCCTTCATGTGCTGAACATCAGTCGTTCCGGGGATCGAGACGATGTGATCGCCTTGTGCAAGAACCCAAGCCAGTGCAAGCTGCGCGATGCTCACGCCCATGTCTTTTGCCATTGCCTCCATCGGCGGCAATAACGCGAGATTTTTCTGCAAGTGATCACCCTGAAAACGGCTCATGGTGCGGCGAATATCTTTCGCATCGAGCGTGTTCATATCGGTTAGCCCGCCAAAAAATTTCCGCGCCACTGAAAGTCTTCCGGTAGTCGCTTTTGGCGAGGAGGCATCAGACGATGCAATCGGATGGTAAAGTCGCCGAACAAGGCGCGGCTGGTCAACCGCTGGGGTTCCCTTCAGCCTCTGATGTCCTCT
>JANMFP010000439.1:0-3704 GCA_031378135.1 Variovorax sp.
GATCACATTGGCGGCGCGGCAGCTGTGCTCAAAATGCAGCCGCAGGCCAAGCTGATGAGCTCGATCGAAGAGGGCAATGATCTCCAGCAAGTTCGCCGCGCTGAGCGCTGCTTGGCTGGCCAAAAGTGGCAATGGGATGGCGTGAGTTTTGAGGTTTTGCATCCACAACCGACGGATTACGACAGCCCACAAAAACCTAATGCGATGAGCTGCGTACTGCGCATCAGCAATGGCCGGCAAACTGTCTTGCTCACTGGCGATTTGGAAGCCGCGCAAGAGCAGCGCCTCGTGAACGAGAATGCGCCACTCAAGGCCGATGTTTTGCTCGTCCCCCACCACGGTAGCAAAACCTCCTCCACGCCTGAATTCTTGGATGCCGTCAAGCCCAGCATCGCTTGGGTCCAAGCCGGTTATCGCAATCGCTTCCAGCATCCCGTGCCAGAGGTGATGCAGCGCTACAGCAAGCGAGGAGTTCGCGTTTTGGCTTCCCCAAAGTGTGGCGCATTGCATTGGAGCAGCACGCAGCCGCAAGAGGTGAGTTGCCAGCGAGATACGCATCAAAAGTATTGGCATCATCGCTTGCCCTGAGCGCATATTGTGAGTTGCCCTAGGGGCATATTGTGAATTGCCCTAGGGGCAAGTGGCCTGAAACTTGCTATCCTTGGAACAGGAGATCAGTTTCATGGCAGTTTTGAAGTTTGATGAAATGCAGGCCACGTCCACCAGCGTACGGCCGCACTATTCGCAGTATGACCAGTGGCTGGCGCGCCAGCCCAGAGATGTGATGCGAGCGCGGCGCGAAGAGGCTGAGATGGTGTTTCGCCGTGTGGGCATCACCTTTGCCGTCTATGGCGCGAAAGATGAAGATGCTGGCACAGATGAAGGGGGCACTGAGCGCCTGATTCCTTTTGATCTGATTCCCCGCATCATTCCCGCGCATGAGTGGGCGAGCTTAGAGAAGGGTTTGATTCAGCGTGTCACAGCGCTCAATCGCTTTATTCACGATGTGTATCACAAGCAGGATATTTTGAAAGCGGGCGTGATCCCGGCCGATCAGATTTTGCGAAACGCGCAATTCCGCCCGGAAATGGTGGGCGTCGATGTGCCCCGCCAGATTTACAGTCACATTGCCGGTGTGGATATCGTGCGTGCGCCCAATGCTGCAGGCGAGGGCGAATATTACGTGCTGGAAGACAATCTGCGCGTGCCCAGCGGCGTGAGCTACATGCTGGAAAACCGCAAAATGATGATGCGGCTTTTCCCCGATCTATTTGCGCAAAACAGCGTTGCTCCTGTGGCGCACTATCCCGATTTGCTGCTCGAGACGCTGCGCAGCGTTGCACCTGCCACATCGGGCGATCCCACCGTGGTGGTGCTCACGCCAGGCATGCACAATTCCGCGTATTTTGAGCATGCCTTCCTCGCGCAGCAGATGGGCATTGAGCTTGTTGAAGGGCAGGATCTGTTCGTCAAAGACGGCTTTGTTTACATGCGCACAACGCAAGGCCCCAAACGCGTGGATGTGATTTACCGCCGCGTTGACGATGATTTCTTAGATCCAAGCGTATTTCGCGAATCGAGCACCTTGGGCTGCGCGGGCTTGATGGAGGCTTACAAAGCAGGTAACGTGACGATCTCCAACGGCGTGGGAACAGGTATCGCAGACGATAAATCGATCTACCCCTATGTGCCAAAAATGATTGAGTTTTATCTTGGCGAAAAACCGATCATCGCCAATGTGCCCACACACCAGTGCCGCGATCCGAAAGAGCTCTCTTATGTGCTCGATCACATGGCAGAACTCGTGATCAAAGAAGTGCACGGGGCTGGCGGCTACGGCATGCTGGTCGGCCCAGCAGCCACGAAAGATGAAATTGCAGATTTCCGCCGTGTGTTGGAGGCTAATCCAAGCAACTATATTGCCCAGCCGACCTTGAGCCTTTCGACTTGTCCAACCTTCGTTGACGCAGGCATCGCGCCACGCCACATCGATCTGCGCCCCTTCGTACTTTCTGGAAAAGCCGTCCAACTCGTGCCCGGTGGCCTCACTCGTGTGGCTCTCAAAGAAGGCTCATTGGTGGTCAACTCGTCGCAAGGCGGGGGGACGAAAGATACTTGGATTTTGGAAGCCTAAGAAAAATTTCCGGTCGTGTATTTCGCGCTCGGAAACTAAATCTGTCCTGACCTCATCGATCATTAAAGGTACTCATCATGCTAAGCCGCACCGCCGATCACCTGTTTTGGATGGCTCGCTACACCGAGCGAGCAGAGAATACCTCGCGTATGCTCGATGTGAATTACCAAACTTCCTTGCTTCCGCAATCTGCCGCCGTAGCGCAAGCTGGCTGGGAAGGCATCGTCTCCATCAGCGAACTTGATGAAAGCTACAAGGCTTGGCACAGCACCGTGAATGCCAAAGATGTGATGAGCTTCATGGTGAAGAATGAGGCCAATTCATCCAGCATCGTCAATTGCATCAAGCAAGCCCGCGAGAATGCGCGCGCCGTGCGCGGCACGCTCACCACCGAAGTCTGGGAAACCATCAATCAAACTTGGCTGGAGCTCAAGCGCATGCTCAAGCAAGGCGATTTCGAGCGCGATCCGGGCAAGTTTTTTGAGTGGGTGAAGTTCAGAAGCCATCTCTCACGCGGCGTGACGGTCGGCACCATGCTCATGGATGAATCTCTGCATTTCATCCGCTTGGGCACTTTTCTTGAACGAGCCGACAACACAGCTCGGCTGCTCGATGTGAAATTCCATGCGCTGCAAAGTGATTTTTATGGCGCGGCCAATGAGAAAGATCAAGAGCTGGATTTCTACCATTGGAGCGCGATTTTGCGCAGCGTCTCCGGGTTTGAAATTTATCGCAAGGTTTATCGCAATGTGATCACGCCCGAGCGCGTGGCAGAGCTGCTGATGCTACGCGCTGATATGCCGCGCTCGCTCCATGCCAGCTTGAATGCAGTGGTAGAAAATTTGCATTTGGTGGCCAATCAGCAATCGCAAGACACCTTGCGCACTGCAGGCAAGCTTCGCGCTGATTTGCAGTTTGGCCGAATTGATGAAATCTTAGCAACGGGCTTGCATGCCTATCTCACTCAATTCTTGGATCGCATCAACAGCTTGGGCGCAAAAGTAAGCCGTGATTTCTTAGTGCCACAGCATGCTTAAAGTTGTTTGCCGCACCTCAAGCGTGGTGTTGATTTGCCAGAGCATCGCTTTTGCGCAAACTGCAACGACACCCAACACGGCTTCCTCTGCTGCGGCTAAACCCACGCCTAGCGTCAGCACATCAACAGCGACAACATCAACAAAGAAGCCGGCTAACACCGGCGAGATTTTCCGCTGGGTCGATAAAAACGGCAAGGTGCAATACAGCGCCGATGTGCCCGAAGATCGCCGTGCAACGGCTAGAAAAGTAGATACGAGAAGCAATATTGTTTCTTCGCAAGTGCCTGCCAGTATCAGCGGCGCAGCAGCACCCAACCCAACGTCTGCTGATGCTCAGCCAACAGCTCGCCAGCCCACGACCGAGCGAGAAAAATGCGAAGCCGCTTGGCAACAATACAACGCAGCCCAAGCTTGTTTTGCACGCTTTCGGCAAGGTACTTCAGGCGGCTCTGGGAGCCGAGCAGGAGCGAACGTCTCGTCTGCCGCGCAAGATAATTGCCAAAACCTGCCTGAGCCAGCTGCTTGCCGCTGAA
>JANMFP010000423.1:0-1716 GCA_031378135.1 Variovorax sp.
GTCGGTGTCGATCAGGATGTCACCCACTTCAGCGCTGAAGTAATCACGGATCGCGCGGATCACGAGGCTGGATTCTTGATAAATCAGATAAGCGCCCTTGCCGCCTTTGCCAGCGCCGTCAATCGCCGTCCACAGCTTCAAGAGGTAATTCAAATCCCATTGCAATTCAGGCGCGCTGCGGCCAATGCCAGCGGTGCGCGCGATGATGCTCATGCCGTTGGGATACTGGAGCTGATCCATGTTCTCCTTGAGCTCAGCGCGGTCATCGCCTTCGATACGGCGGGATACTCCGCCGCCGCGCGGGTTGTTGGGCATCAGCACCACATAGCGGCCTGCCAACGAGATAAAGGTGGTCAGCGCCGCGCCTTTGTTGCCGCGCTCTTCTTTTTCCACCTGCACAAACAAATCTTGACCTTCGCGGATCACATCTTGAATGCGCGCTTGGCTGGGCGAGACGTTGCCATTGAAATACTGCTTGGAAATTTCTTTGAACGGCAGAAAGCCGTGGCGATCTTCGCCGTAATCCACAAAGCAAGCCTCAAGCGATGGCTCCACGCGGGTGACCACGGCTTTGTAAATATTGCCTTTGCGCTGCTCGCGCCCGTCGATCTCGGTCTCATAGTCCAGCAACTTCTGGCCTTCGACAATGGCCAAGCGTTTTTCTTCCACTTGCGTGGCATTGATCAGCATGCGTTTCATGCGTTACTCCTTCAGCCGCTTCACTGCGGCGCATCTTTCACAGACTCATTGCGAGTCAAACGATGCCTAAAACGGAGATTGAGTAGACGGGTAGGAATTGCCGAAGGGCAGCGCGTGCTTGAGGCTTAACTCAAAGTACGCGCATACGCAGGCGCAGGGATTCGGGTGTGATGCAGCTGAGCATGGCTCATGGTGCTGCTGGGGTGGCTCGCTCTAGGCGAGCCTGTCCATGTCGGCAACACTATAAAAATAATAGCGCTCCGCGCAGGTTCTATGCCGGCTACAGCACAAAAAGGCTTGAAAAACGACAAAATCAGCCGCTCAAACCTCATCATCATGCTTACCAGAAAGAACATCATCAAACCGTGTTTCCTAAAAGCGACCAGTTGCTAAATACGTTTATTCTTTGGGCGAAAACGTTTTATGTTTTCTTGACGAAAACGTTTTTATGTTTTCTTGAATAAGCGTGCAACTGAGCACCAAGATTCCAAAAGGGTGTCTACAAAATATTTCCGCTCGCCCGACAAACTGGATGCGCCGCTGCAGACTTTGGCCTGCTTGCTTGCGCCCCGAGATCTCTCGGTGGCATCAACCGCCAATCCCCGCTTCTTTTTTGCCCATAAGGTCTTGTAAATCAAGCACTTAAGAACGCTTTGTTCGCGTTGGTTGGTAGCAAATATTATAGGCGGGAAACGGGACTGGCTTTTTTTGGCGAAGAGCGAGCGGTGAGGGCTGGTTTTTCAGCCAAAACGATTTGGTAGTAAAATAAAAGAATGCATACGGTTTCTCTTTCTCCTAAATTTCAAATCGTCATACCAAAATCGGTGAGGCTCGCATTGGGCTTGCAGCAAGGCCAACGCCTGCAAGTGCGCGTGAAGGGCGACAAGGTCGAGTTGGAGCCGGAAAAATCTGTGGCCACGCTCAAAGGCCGCTGGCCGGAGCTGGAGACAAAAGTGGTGCGCGACGCGGATCGCGTTTGACGGCGAGCAGCGATGAATAAAAAAACCGCAAAGCCTG
>JANMFP010000428.1:0-1649 GCA_031378135.1 Variovorax sp.
AATGATTTGCGCACCGATTGGATCCGCCCAGGAATAGCGCAATACGGCAGCTCTACCGATTACCCCGAGCACGATATTGCGCATTGGGGTTTGCAGCCCACCATGACGCTCAGCGCCAAAATCATCGCCACGCAAAACTTGGCTGTTGGAGACAGCGTCGGCTACGGCTCGGCTTATGTTGCTTCAACGCCGATGCGCATCGGTATCGTGGCCTGCGGCTATGCCGATGGCTATCCGCGCATTGCCAAAGGCACGAATGCGCAAGGCACACCCGTGCTCATCGACGGCGTTCGCAGCCGCACAGTCGGCCGCGTGAGCATGGACATGATCACCGTTGACATCACTGACCTGCCACAAAGTGGCGTTGGCAGTGATGTGACGCTTTGGGGGAAAGCCGCCAATGGTGCAGTGCTCAGTATTGATGAAGTGGCCATTCAAGCGCAGACCGTGGGCTACGAACTCATGTGCGCGCTCGCGCAGCGTGTGCCTACGGTTGTAGATTGATTTTTAAAGCGTTTTGAACACTTACCCGGCATAGAATGTGCGCGGAGTGCTATTGAATTCATAGTGATTGTGCTTTTAGTGCTGTGCCAACCACTGCGCAAAAAAATCAATGCAAGCGCGAATCTTTGGGGCTCGGTGGCGCTCTTGCAGCATCACTGCGTTGATCGGCACGGTTTGGCAATCCACCCATGCATCCATCACGCGCATGAGCTGGCCGCGAGCGACCATGGGCTCGCAAATCGCAGTGTTGCTGCGCACAATGCCTGCGCCGGCGAGCGCCATCGCCATCACGGCATCGCTGGAATTGGCGCGATAGTGGCCACGAGCAATGTGTGTGATGCGTTTGCCTTCAATCACGAAAGACCAGCGATTCAAGATGGGTTGTGCGCTATTGGTGATCAAGCGATGCTCGGCTAACTCTTCCAAGCTGCGCGGCATGCCATGCGCCGCGATGTAGCCAGGCGTGGCATAAAGCCTGCGGCCATGCTCGCCGATTTTGCGAGCGACCAAATTGTCTGAGCCCGGGTCGCCGGTGCGAATCGCCAAATCAATCCCCTGCTGCACCATGTCGATAGCGCGATCATCGACGCTGAGCTCTACACCCAGCAGCGGATGCCGACCAGCCAATGCCGCCAAGCTGGGGATGATGACGTATTGCGCCATGGCCGGGCTGGCAGCGAGCTTGACCATGCCAGAAACAACGCCGCCCCCTCCCACACCTACGCCGACATCGGCCTCGAATTGCGCATAGCTGTCCAACATGCGCTTGCCATGCTCGATCAAAGATTGCCCCGCCTCGGTGAGCGAGAGCGCATGCGTGCTGCGATGCAAGAGGCGGACTTTATGCAGCGCCTCAAGCCGCGCCAAGGCGCGCGAAATCTGGCTCACAGGCACATCGCGCTCGCGCGCCGCACTTGAGAGCGAGCCGAGTTCAACGACACGGGTGAAGGTGTAGAGATCGTCTAAATCCATGTTTTTCCAAATTTTGGTTTTGCATATTTTGCAAAAACATTATGCGCTGAATGCTGTTTCCGCGCACGCTGCTAAGGCCTAAAGTTCAGCCATCGCAGCAAGTTGCTGGCGATATTTAGGAGATCATCATGAGTCATTCATACCATCGTTTATTGCAAAATTTGCAAAGCCTC
>JANMFP010000441.1:0-2778 GCA_031378135.1 Variovorax sp.
TTCTGCACAGCAGCTTCCAGCGCCGTCTGAGGATCAGCGCGGCCACATGCCTTGAGCGCGAGAGACAGTATCAACAACAGACTAACGAGGAATGGGCGAAATTTCATGAATGCGCTTTTTCAAAAGGGCTTAAAGCGCAAAGTGCTCATACTTCAAGCCGCTGCCTTTGCAGGATGCAAAACGTTTGGCAAGCGCTGCGCTTGGGCATCAAAGCTTGCCATGTTACGGCAGCCTATGCGCTGGTATTGTGCTGAAAAAAGGCATTCCGCAAAGTCTGCTCTCGTGGTTTCACCACTATAGAGGTACAAAGCGTGCTCAAGCACCGCTTCGTTTTCGATTCGTAATGGCGCAATTTCCAGAAGCCGCTTGAATACAACAATCATCTCCGGTTTTTTCACCTTCGCTGCGCTGCGCAGTACCCACTCCAACTCCAAAAACACGCTGAGTGAAACTGCAACCGCCTCACCTGCTTCGTCACACGCCTGCAATAAATCAAGCGCTTGTCTCGTTTGTAGCGCATCGTCAGCAAGTACTATGCGAACAAGCACGTTGGTATCTAGCCCAATCATGATTGAGCCGGCCTTAAGCTTTGGCGAGGCGAGCGCCTTTCATCTTGCGCAGCGAAATCGTGGGGCCTTTGTAATTGGCAATACCCACCATATCCACCAATGGCCGTTTCTTCGCCCGCATGATCACCGTGCCATCGGGCAGCAAAGTGAACTGCAATTTATCCTGCGGCTGCAAGCTCAAGCCTTCCCGCACGTCTTTGGGAATCGTGGTTTGGCCTTTGGAGGTGACGGTGGCGTTGTACATGGAAATCCTTACGAAATCAGTATTTGAAAGGATTTTAGCGTATGCCGTTTGATTAATCAACACCACAATCACCTACAACAAATACCTCGTCAAGCCTACAAAGCTGGACGTTCTTTGCTCACCCAGCCCTGGATACTTGGGCGTTGCCACTGCTGTTGCGCGTAAGCCTGTAAACGCTTCGGCACATCATCGCCATTCATGAGCAAGCGATTGAGCATGAGCGCCAGATCAACATCAGCAATTGACCACTCTTGCGCGATGTGATCATCTCCATGCGAAAGCAACTCAAGCGCTCCTGAAATGAGTTTGTTTGTAGAGGTCAATGCCGCAGGGCTCAAGGGCTGTGTGGTTGTGCGATAAAAAATGACTTCTGTTGAACGCTCTTTGCGAAGGTCGAGTAGATCGCTTCTCAACCAAGCCTGTACTTGCCGCACTCGCGCGCGCTGCTCGGCAACGCGTGGATAAAGCGCAATACCCGGATATTTTTCATCCAAATATTCTGCAATCGCTGAGGATTCAGACAAAGTGAAATCACCATCAACCAGCGTAGGCACACGCTGCGTGATGCTTAGTTTTCCAAATACTTGCTGACGATTTTCATTCGCTGCAAGATCAAGCGTTTTGATCTCAAAGTCAAGACCCTTTTCTCGCAATGCCACATACACAGACATGGCATAGGGCGAAGCATATTGCGCATCAACGTAGAGCAGCATGGCGAGAAATACTCAGCGTAGAAATCAAGCCAACTCTTCCTTGCGAATCCGCACAATCGGCGCGAGCACGGTGGGCAAAGCTTGCAGCTTGGCCAGCGCCGCGTTCATCGTGCCTTCGGTCGTGTCGTGTGTGAGGATGATGAGGTCGGTTTGGTTACCGCCATCGCCACTCACCTCATCAGCTTCGCGCTGCAGCACCGCATCGATGCTGATGCCAGCGCCTGCCACGATGCCTGTGACTTGGGCGAGCACGCCTGCTACGTCGGCGATGCGTAGGCGCAGGTAGTAGGCGGTGATGGTGTCGCTCATGGGCAGCACGGCAAGCGCGCTCATGCTGCCGGGCTGGAAGGCTAGCGCGGGCACGCGCTGTGCGGCGGTGGCGCTTTGCATGCGGGTGATGTCCACCAAATCGGCGATCACCGCGCTGGCTGTGGGCTCGGCGCCTGCGCCTTTGCCGTAATAAAGCGTGGTGCCGACTGCATCGCCGTTAACGACGACGGCATTCATCGCGCCTTCGACGTTGGCGATCAAACGCTTAGTGGGGATCAGCGTTGGATGCACGCGCAGCTCGATGCCAGCTTCCCTGCGTTTCGTGATGCCCAAGAGCTTGATGCGATAGCCCAATTGCTCTGCGTATTTGATGTCGGTGGCCGTGAGCACGGTGATGCCTTCGACGTGTGCTTTGTCAAACTGCACGGGGATGCCGAAGCCGATGGAAGCCATGATTGTGGCTTTGTGCGCTGCGTCTACGCCTTCGATGTCGAACGTGGGGTCAGCTTCCGCATAGCCCAAGCGTTGCGCTTCTTTGAGCACCACGCTGAAATCCAAGCCCTTGTCGCGCATCTCGCTCAAGATGAAATTCGTTGTACCGTTGATGATGCCGGCGATCCACTGGATTCGATTGGCAGTCAGCCCTTCGCGCAGCGCTTTGATGATGGGAATGCCGCCAGCCACAGCCGCTTCAAACATCACCATCACGCCCTTGGCCTGCGCCGCTGCAAAAATCTCTTCTCCATGCACGGCGAGCAAAGCTTTGTTGGCCGTGACCACATGCTTGCCAGCAGCAATCGCCTCCATCACCAGCGCCTTGGCAATGCCATAGCCGCCGATGAGTTCGATCACGATATCAATCTCAGGATTGGCAATCACAGCGCGCGCATCGCTCACCACTTGTACTTTATCGCCCACCACAGCTTTGGCGCGCGCAGTGTCTAAATCCGCAACAACAGTGATCTCAATTCCGCGCCCTGCT
>JANMFP010000448.1:0-4366 GCA_031378135.1 Variovorax sp.
TGATCAAGGCGATGATGGATGTGGCCAACGTGCCATAAATCATCACCAAGCCGCCATAGTTGTTTTTGACCGGATCCCATTCAGCGCTGGTCAAAAAACCCAAGCCGTTTTTGGAAATCGATGGCCAAGCGCCGAAGATCAATGAGACGATGATCCCAATCAGCAAGCCCAGCGTGATGATGGCCGCGCCGCGCGCGCTCCAGCCAAAAAGTCGGTCAATGGCGCGAGAGCCTGCTGCGTTGACAGTGGATGACATTGTTTGCTCGATTTTGGATGTTTTAAGCACAACGCCGGCATAGATACTATGCCGACTGCTATCTATTCAGGAGTGATTACTTGATCGCAACGGATTTTCCAGCTGCATCCTTGATGTCGCCCCAAGCTTTGCGGATCGAACCTTTAGCGCTGTCTGGCATCGGCACGTAATCCAAGTCAGCGGCTGTTTTGTCGCCTTGCATCATCGCCCAATCGAAAAACTTGAGCGCTGTCGTCGCGTTTTGCGGTTTATCTTGCGTCTTTTGCATCAAGATAAATGTTGCGCCGCTGATTGGCCAAGAGGCTGCGCCAGGCTGTTGCGTGAGGATCTGGTAGAAGCTTTTGTTCCAATCTGCGCCTGCTGCCGCGGCTTTGAATGTGTCGTCATCAGGCGCAACAAATTTACCATCCAAATTTTGCATCAGGGCAAAATTAAGTTTGTTTTGCTTCACATAAGCATACTCAAGGTAGCCTATGGAGTTTGGTAAACGGCCTACAAATGCTGCCACACCTTCGTTGCCTTTACCGCCGGCGCCTACTGGCCAGTTCACTGCGGTGCCCTCGCCAACCTTGGCCTTCCACTCAGCATTCACCTTAGAGAGGTAGTTGGTGAAAATAAAGGTCGTGCCCGAACCGTCAGCGCGGCGCACTGGAGCGATATCTGCATCTGGTAAAGCTAAGCTGGGGTTCAGTGCTTTGATCGCTGCATCATTCCACTTGGTGATTTTGCCCAAGAAGATGTCGCCGAGCACTTGGCCATTCAAACGTAACTGACCTGGATTGATACCCTTCACGTTGATCACGGGAACCACGCCGCCGATCACGGTGGGGAACTGCACCAAATTTTTTGCTTTCAACTCGTCGTCTTTGAGCGGCATGTCGGATGCGCCGAAATCGACCGTTTTGGCTTCAATCTGGCGCAGACCAGCACCAGAGCCGACCGATTGGTAATTGATTTTTACGCCGGTGGCTTTGTTGTAATCCGCCGCCCATTTGGAATACAGCGGTGCAGGAAACGATGCGCCAGCACCTGTGATTTCTTGAGCGAACGCTGAGCCTGCGAAGCTGGCAGAAAGCGCTACCGCAGCGAATAAAGAGGTTTTGAAGAGCAGTTTCATAAAGGTCTCACTTTTAAAAAATACCGCCAAGCGGCTAGGTCGATGAAGTGAACTGTATGGCTTGATTGTGACGGTTTGATGACTGTCATGCCGAATTTTCGCATGTAGAGGTATTCGTCGAATTCACACGCGTGACATGTCTGCTGTGTAAATTCTTAGTTGCATCACGCATTCTTTCGTTCTAAAGGGAAATACAACATGAAAATTCAACGTCGCCAGTGTTTGAAAACTGGACTATTGGCAGGTGTCAGTATGAGCACCTTCAGCGTGTGGGCGCAAAATGCCGCCTCACTCAGCACTACAGGTGGTTTGATGGTCGGCCAAATCGCTGATGTGTCGAATGCCTATCAGGATATTTCTAAAGATTTCATCATCGGCAGCCGCGCGGCTTGGCAAGAAATCAATGCAGCAGGCGGCATTCGGGGCCAGCGCATTCGCCATCAAGTTATTGAGATGGATGGCTCTGCAGCCGAGCTGGACAAAGCTTGGAAGCAGTTGCGCGACGACGAGAGCTGCTTGGCTACTTTTGGCAGCTGCGCAGATGCGATGGCTTCGCAAGTCACGGTGCGCAATAGCGCTGAGCGCAATGAGCTCGCGCATGCTGCGCCATGGCTGCAAAACGCAGCGATTGATATTAACAGAGGTACATTCCCGATCTTTTCAAATCGCGAGCATCAGATCCAGCATGCGCTGCGAAGCATGAGCAATGTTGGCATTGGCAGCTTGTCGGTGGTGTACCAAAGCGAGCGAGATCGCGCGATCAACACGCAAGATATTTCGCGCATTGCCAGCAATCTCAAACTGGGCTTGAGACAATGGCCTGTTGAGGCGGATTTGGTGGCGCAATCGCGCCGAATCAGCGCAACGCAGGTGCCACTGGTGTTGTTTGTCGGCGGCACGCCTGAATTGGTGCAGTTCATGCAGGGCTGGAATCGCTCCGGCGGCATTCGTTATATCGTGGCGTTGGCCGATGTAAATTTGCAAACCGCGCTGCAAATGAGCGGCGGCAAGCATGTGCCAGTGATCGGCACGCAGGCCGTGCCCGTGGTGTCATCTTCGGTGCGCATTGCTCAGCGCTTTCGCGTGGCCTTGGCCAAATACTTTGACGAGCCGCCCACTGCACTGAGCTTGGCAGGCTATATTTCGGCGCGCTACACCGCGCAAGTGATGCAGTCAGCTAAAACGCTCACTCGCGCCTCGATTTATGACGCTTTTGTGCGCCGCGGCTCAATGGATTTGGAGGGCTTTCGCATTGAGGTGGAGAATGGTCGCTTGCAAAGCGCGTTTGTGACGCAATCCATGATGAGTTTGGATGGCAGGGTGATTGGCTAGTTGCTCCTGAATTAATATCATTTAATGTAGATTCTATGCCGGCTAGAAGCTGATTTGGCTTTACAAAAAGATCGTTGATGCGAAGCGCATTTTTAAAGCCTTTTGAGTGTCTGGCCGGCAAAGAATATTCGCGGAGTGCTATGAAAAAATGAGTGGAAATGAGTGGTCAAGCGGGTGCGTTGATCGGCAGTCTTTTCTTGGCATGCTATTGTTCGTCTTTGGTTAACATTGGCATCACAAACACCACGGGCGGCACGATTAGCAAGATGGAAGAAGGCAGTTTGGTTTCTGCGGTAGATTTAGGTTCGAACAGCTTTCGCATGGAAATTGGGCGCTTCGAGCATGGAGCGATCGTGCGCGTGGATTATTTGAAGGAAACGGTGCGCCAAGGCGCGGGTCTTGATGATCAACGTAACCTCACCATGGATTCTATGCAGCGCGGCTGGGAGACGCTGGCGCGATTCGGCGAACGGCTCCATGGCTTTGACGCAAGCCAAGTGCGCGCGGTTGCCACGCAAACACTGCGCGAAGCGCGCAATCGCGATCTCTTTATCAATAAAGCTCAGCAGATGCTGGGCTTTCCTATCGACGTGATTGCTGGGCGAGAAGAAGCGCGCTTGATTTACCAAGGTGTGGCGCATGCGCTGGGCGGCAAGGATGAAAAACGATTGGTGATGGATATTGGTGGCCGCTCAACAGAGCTCATTCTTGGGCAAGGCTTGGCTGCAAAGCAACTGGAGTCTTACCGCGTGGGCAGTGTGGCTTGGGCAGATAAACATCTTGCGCATGGCCGGCTGGATGCGCAATCCATCGACCAAGCTATCGTGGCAGCCAAGGCCGTGCTTGATGAGGCTGTGCCACGCTTTGGTCTAGGTTGGAGTCAAGCCCAAACCCAAGTTTATGGCTCGGCGGGAACGATTGGTGCGATTGCAGATATTTTGCATGCGCAGGGCAGCAAGGAAGATGTGATTGAGCTGCAAGGTCTGCTCTGGCTTCGCGGCCAATTGATTGCGGCGGGTAGCGTTGACCGGTTGGAATTACCAGCTTTGAAGGATGATCGCAAGCCCGTGCTAGGCGGTGGCTTGGCCATATTGATTGCGCTCTTTGAATTGCTGGGTTTGCAGCAGGTGCGCTCAGTCGATGCGGGGCTGCGCCATGGGGTGCTCTACGATTTGCTGGATCGGGACAGCGTAGCCACCGATATTCGCTCGCAATCCGTGCAGCGCTTAGGCAAGCGCTTTGAAACCGATGCGCATCAAGCACAGCGTGTCGGCCAAGTGGCCGCGCAGTTTTTTGAGCAGCTTCAAATGAGCGCAAGCGATAGCCCAGAGCAGCGCCAGCGCCATGCGCGCAAGCTGAACTGGGCGGCTCAGTTGCATGAAATTGGCGCGCTGATCTCTCACAGCGATTGCCACAAACACAGCGCCTACATCATCGACAACGCCGATGTTGCAGGCTTCACGCAAGGCGAGCTGCATCGCTTGAGCCTTTTGGTGCTTGGGCACAAAGGCAAGCTGCGCAAGCTTGAAGCGGATTTTTCCGACACGCCATTTGTACAGCAACTGATTTGTCTTCGCTTAGCCGTTCTTTTGTGTCACGCCCGCGTGCCGCCGCATCTCAAAGGCCTTGATCTAAGCTGCGCAACGCATCAGAATCGCTTT
>JANMFP010000468.1:0-4976 GCA_031378135.1 Variovorax sp.
AAGGCTTCTGTTTTTTTGCCATCGTGGTGCAAGAGGAATGCGCCGCCTGCAATACCGCTCGATTGCGGCTCAACGAGGCCAAGCACGAGCTGCACGGCAATGGCGGCATCGACTGCGCTGCCGCCGGCACTCAGCACTTGGTAGCCCGCATCGGTGGCCAATGGGTTGGCTGCAGCGACGGCAAATTTGGAAGTGGCCCAGCCCGGCTTTTCTGTCATGCCAGAAGCGCCCTCAGGCTGCTGGAAGGGCTGGTAGCTGAAATTGCTGGGCGCTGTGGCGCAAGCGGCGAGCAGGGCGGCGCTGGCTAGCGTTGAGAGTGTGAAGCTGCGGCGAAGAAGATGAAAGTTAGAAGACATGGGATGCTCCAGGAAAGTTGTTGTTGGTATGCAGTCTAAACAAAAAAGCCCAACAGAGCGAATCTGCTGGGCTTTCATGTGCAGGAATTACCCTGATCAACGGGTAGGCAAAGTCGCCGGGTGCACATTGCTCGGGGATTCGTCCATGTAGCCCTTGCCATCTTTCGAGCCTTTCTTGCCCATGATCTGCCAATTGGTGCGTTGGCCAATCAAGCGCGCGAGTACTTCAAGCTCTTCATCGGTATGGTTGATCGCGCCAGCGGGCGTGAGCGAGCGGCCATTGACTGGCGTGGCTTCGCCCCAAAACGCTTGGTGATAGTCGGCTTGAGAGATGGCGCGATCTGGGCCCGCACTCATATCCACTGTGCCGTAGCAGTTGCAGAAATAAGAGCGGAAGTTTTGGCCAGCGCGTACTTCGGTGTAAACGCCCGTGCCGCGAATGCCGGCAGTGAGCGTGGGCGTGACGATCAGGCGATTGCTCCCTTTGCCCCACACGCTAGCTACAGCGCCTGTGAGCAAGCGCAACACGCTGACTGCATTCAAAGTGGCGCCGCGCTCCACTGTTAAGCGGGAGTTCTGGCGCACTTGGAAGGAGGCATTGCCAACGACGAAGATCAGATTGGAGCCTGGGCCGGTTTCAATGCGGTCGCCGGTTTGGATGATGGTTTGCGGCAAAAGGCGGCTGCCGTTGATTTGCGCATCACCTTGCATCTCGACGATATTGCTGCGCTGCTGGGCATGCGCTGCTGCCCCGCCGCCCATGGCCGTCCAAGCGGCGGCTGCGCTTAAAAAGCTGCGGCGTTGAAACCAAAGCACTTCGTCTTCCGTGCGACCTTCTAGCGTGTGTTGTGTCATGGTGTCTCCATTGCGTTGTGAATTGGTCTGGTGTGGTCAAAAAAATCTTACGCATTTAAGGCGCAGGGGGCCGCGCTTGATTTTGCATTTCGGCTGGGGCGGTGTCCGTATGAACGAAGCTGTCGCGAAACGTGAAATACACCGAGCTCATCGTCATCGCCGCCATGCTGAGGGCAAAAGCAGTCATGATGGAGCGAGCGAGTTCTTGCATGCCCAGCAGGCCCAAAAGTGTGCCTAAGACCATTGAAGCGCCAAGCAACACGGCCATCCATGTGAGGCCAAACATCAAATAAGCTTTGAAATTGCGCAGGCAGGCGATCATGCTAAAAACCAGCGCTTTAGCAGGCGGGATGTCGTACCAATGCACCAAGCCAGGCGCATGCCAAAAGAACATGGACAGCACCAAATATATCAGCGCACCCGATAAAAACGCGGTGTGAAAACTCGTGTTCTCCATGGCTTGGCGCGTTTTCTCGGGGTTGGATAAATCGAGCTGCGCCAAGCCATCGCCGGCCAACGCGACTGTTATCCACATCATGAGCGTGAAACCTGCAGCGTAAATCAGGCCCAAAATCAACATGCTTTTGAGCCGACTTGGGCCCGAACGAAACCCAGTGAACAACACCGATGGCATGGGGAATTTGCCGCGCAAGGCGTCCAGCGTGGCGACCATGAGGCCGAGTGTGATGCCGGGAATGAGCGCCAGCGAGATCAACGTACCGACGACGGGTATAACTGAGAGCACCGTCACACACATGAGAAACATGAGGAACAAGCCACCCAGCGCCAAAGGTTGCTTGAAAAAAGTCTGAACACCGAGCTTGACCCATTGGGTGCCGGTGCTGGCGGGGAGGATTTGTAGTTTCATGAATTCGTTGTGTTGAGTCTAAGGGTAAGCAAAGGTTCAACATGGGTCAAATTGGGGTGAAATCAGGGCGCAGGGTAGTGCAGCTCAATCGATGCTTTGCTGATTGAGAAGGCGCGTACGCAATACGCGCTCAAAATGCGCGGGGTCATGGGCTTTGAGCATACTGGCTTCTCGTGGCAGGTGGAAATCCCACAGGCGCGATGTCCAAAAGCGCAAAGCGCCAGCACGCAGCATGGCAGGGAGCAAGCTGCGTTCGGCCGCTTCCAATCGGCGCTCAGATTCATAGGCTTTTAAAAACGCAGATTGGCGCTCAGCATCAGGCTGGCCTGATGCCAAATCGATGCACCAATCGTTCAAGCACACAGCAATATCGAACAAAAAATGATCGATGCCGGCGAAGTAGAAATCGAAAAAACCAGTGAGCTCCGCGCCTTGGGTATTTGTTTCAAACATCACATTGTCACGAAACAAATCGGCATGTATTGGGCCGCGCGGCAGCGCAGCAAAGGCGCTGCTAGAGGCGATGTGGTTTTGAAAGGCGAGTTCGCTTTGGATGAGCGCGGCCTGTTCCGGCGCGAGGTAGGGCAGAACAACGGGAATCGTCTCGTTCCACCAAGGCAAACTGCGCAAGTTAGGTTGATTGCGGGCGTAATCTCGGCCCGCGAGATGCATGCGAGCAAGCGTGGCTCCTACAGTGGCGCAATGAATTGCAGTAGGCGCAAGCTCGCTGCTGCCACGCAAGCAGTTGACCACACAGGCCGGCTTGCCGAGCACAGTGAGCAAAATGTCGCCAGTTTTGTCGGCTTGCGGATCAGGCACGGCGATGCCGCGTTGCGCCAAATGCTTCATCAAATACAAATAAAACGGCAACTGAGAGTGAGTCAGGCGCTCAAAAAGCGTGAGCACGTAGTGCCCGGGCTTGCCCTCAGACAAGCAATCGACAAAATAATTGGTGTTTTCAATGCCGCCTTTGCAGCCAGCCAAGCGCGTGACTTGGCCTAAACCCAGCTCGGTAAACAGAGCGGCAGCGACTTCTTCGGAAACTTCGGTGTAGACAGCCATGAGAGGGATATGGGTATTGCAATCGGGGTTGAAAGGATTGTAGAGGGTGGACAAGCGTGGACAATAGAGCGATGACTGAAGAAACTAGCCTCTCCAAAATTCCCTGTAACCGACTCTTGCTCGTCGATGGCTCCAGCTATCTGTATCGTGCATTTCATGCCATGCCCGATTTGCGCGCTGTGCCAGGCGATCCAAGCAGTCCAGCCACTGGCGCGATTCGCGGGATGATCAACATGATGGCTTCGCTGCGCGCGCAATTTCCTTCCAAATATGCGGTGTGCATTTTTGATGCAAGCGGGCCAACGTTTCGCGATGAACTGTATCCTGATTACAAGGCCAATCGCTCGGCAATGCCCGATGATTTGCGCAGCCAGATCGAGCCGATTCATGAGGTGATGCGTTTGCAGGGTTGGCCGGTGGTGGCGGTTCCAGGCGTAGAGGCGGACGATGTGATTGGCACTTTGGCCCGGATAGGTGCAGAGCAAGGCATGGAAGTGATCATCTCGAGCGGCGACAAAGATCTCTCGCAACTCGTGAACGAGCACATCACCATCATCGACACGATGAATGGCAAGAAGCGCGATATCGCCGGTGTGACTGCTGAGTTTGGTGTGCCGCCTTCGCTCATGCTCGATTATCAAAACCTCGTGGGCGACACGGTCGATAACGTGCCGGGCGTGGAAAAAGTGGGGCCTAAGACGGCTGCGAAATGGCTGACTGAATATGGTTCGCTTGAGAATTTGATGGCACGCGCAGATGAGATCAAAGGCGTGGCCGGCGAGAATTTGCGCAAGGCGCGGGAGTGGCTGCCCAAGGGGCGCGAGCTGCTGTTGATCAAAACGGATTGCGACTTAGCAGGGCATATTGATGGCTTGCCTGCTATGGATTCAATAGCGCTTGGTGCAGATAATACGCCGGCGATCAGTGAGTTTTACATCAAATACGGCTTCAAAGGTCTGGCGGCGAGCTTGGGGAAGAAATCAGCGCCTTCGTTCGCACCATCTCAGCCTGTCATGGATGATTTGTTTGCTGAAGCTTCGCCCGCAATTAGCAGCGTGACGGATAAAAATTACGAGACGATTCTCAACTGGGAGCAGTTTGACAAGTGGCTGGAGAAAATCTTGGCGGCTGATTTGGTTGCGGTGGACACAGAGACCACATCGATTGATGAAATGCGCGCAGAAATCGTGGGCTTGAGCTTCAGCTGCAAGCCCGGTGAGGCAGCCTACATTCCGCTGACCCATACCTACCCCGATGCGCCGGCTCAATTGCCCCTGAACGAGGTGCTTGCCAAGCTTAAAACTTATTTAGAAGATGCAAAGCACAAGAAGCTCGGCCAACACGTGAAATACGATCGCCATGTGTTTGCCAACCATGGCATCGAAGTGCACGGGTACGCGCACGACACCATGCTCCAAAGCTATGTGTTGGAAGTGCACAAGCCGCATGGCTTATCTAGCCTAGCTGAGCGGCATGTGGGCCGCAAAGGCATCACGTATGAGGAGCTGTGCGGCAAAGGCGCGCATCAGATCTCGTTTGCACAGGTTGATATTGCGAAGGCTTCCGAATATTCTTGCGAAGATTCGGATCAAACTTTGGATGTGCATTTGGCGCTTTGGCCTAAGCTGCAGGCCAATGAAAAATTGCGTGCAGTGTATGCGCTGGAGATGGAAAGCTCTGAGAGCCTCTATCGCATTGAGCGCAACGGCGTGCTGATTGATGCACAACTGCTCGCGACTCAAAGTCACGAATTGGGCGGGCGGATTTTGCAGCTGGAACGCCAAGCGCATGATCTCGCTGGGCAGCCGTTTAATTTGGCTTCTCCAAAACAAATC
>JANMFP010000447.1:0-1694 GCA_031378135.1 Variovorax sp.
CGCGCCACCAGCAAGCCCTCTGCCGCATTGCAAGGCGAGTATTTATTCGTCTTCGCGTTATCGGCAATGCGCACAGCCATCTCGATATCGCACGGGTCATCCACATACACATGGCAATTGCCATCGAGGTGCTTGATCACCGGCACTTTCGCATCCCGCGAAATCCGCTCTATCAAGCCTTTGCCGCCGCGCGGAATGATCACGTCCACAAACTGCGGCATCGTGATCAACTGCCCCACGGCCTCGCGATCCGTGGTCGGCACGAGCTGCACGCCGTCTTCTGGCAAGCCGCTCTCTTTCAAAGCCTGGCGCACGAGCAAAGCCAACGCCCGGTTCGATTCAATCGCCTCCGAGCCACCGCGCAAAATGCAGGCATTGCCCGATTTGATGGAGAGCGATGCCGCCTCAATCGTCACATTCGGCCGGCTCTCATAAATCATGCCAAACACACCAATCGGCACGCGCATTTGCCCCACGCGAATGCCGCTGTCCATCTGGCGCATGCCCGAAATTTCGCCAATGATGTCGGCCATAGCGGCCAGTTGCTCGCAGCCTAGCGCGCAAGTCTCAATCGTCTTGGCATCCAGCTTCAAGCGATCCACCATCGGCGCGGCCAGACCGGCAGCCACGGCGCGTTCTAAATCCTTCGCATTCTCTACTTGCAAAGCAGCCCCATTGGAGCGCAGCAACGCGGCGAGCTTTTTAAGAGCTAAATTCTTAACCACCGCCGGCGCCCGCGCCATCTCAAACGCAGCAGCGCGCGCTTGGCTGCCGAGGAGTTGCACAAGTTCGGAGGTCGAGGACGCGTTCATAACCAAGATTTTCTCACGACGCGCTGCGTAGATCGTTTTGCGCAACTAATTCGTGTTTCGCACAAAATTTTGTGTGAAACGGCTTTTATAACGTCTTTCAAGCCAGATAACTCAATCTACCGCGACGTGCAGGTTGCAATGCGCACAGAAATTTTAAGCCGACACTGTCAGTTCTCTGGCGCGTTTCCCCGGATCTGCTTAATCCAAGCGGCAGAATCTGGCACATCAGCCCAAGCCTTCTCGGCGCGCTCTCGCGCTAAGCCAGGTGCTTCATGGTCAATTTTGAAATCCTGTGTGTTTGGCTTTGGAACCGGCTCACCATCAGATTTAAAGCTGGTCGAGCAATCTTCGACGTTTGACTTCACAGCTTGCGTATTCATGGTTTAAATATTGCGCCAATTAACGTGAGAACAGGTTGCCTGCCAACAGCATTAATCGCTGCTTCGTGCGCTGAATACTAAAAACCCGCCGCCTATAAAAAGTGGGCTAGCCAACCCAAGCAGTAGCAGCCAGCCCCAATTGAGCGCCATGCCAAAGCTGACACCGCCGATGAAAAGCCAGAGCGATAGTTTGAGTGGTTTGAAGGTGATCATGGCGTGGATATTACTGCGAGCCAGCCCGCTCCAAATTCAGCGCCAGCAGGCGCTTGAGGATTTCTTCATCGGGCATAGCAGGTGAGTAGTCACTCCAACCGTAGGCCTCCGCCACGGCTGCGTCAAGCTGCTCGTGGGCGGATTGGAGCCATTGGGCAAGGCCCGCTTGCTTTTGGTTGTAGAGGTTGGTGAGGGTGCGTTGGCTTAAGGCTTTGAGGTCGCGCTCGCTCAGATCGTCTCTGGGCAAGATGCGATCGGGGTAGGGGCTGGTGCTCATGCCCAGCGGCGT
>JANMFP010000539.1:0-2482 GCA_031378135.1 Variovorax sp.
CTGTGGTGAGGTATTTCGCCGCGAGGCCGCGCGAGCCAATGTAGGCGCGAGCCCAGTTAGTGTTGAGCGGCTCTGATTTGCAGACGCCTGTGGTGAGGTTAACGCGAAGGATTTTTCCAGCCCAAGACATGATGATTCTCCAATATTAATTTCATTGCCTACATCAACTTAGGCGGAAGCCGGTTGATTACCCAATTTGTCTGCCCAAGATTTCATTTTGTCGATGCCCGTCCAGTTGGCGTCAACAAAAGTAATGGCTGCCGTTGGGCATGCCTCAACGCAAGCTGGCTCGCCGTCGCACAAATCGCACTTTTGCACTTTGCCAGTTTCTTGCACATAGTTGATCGTGCCAAAGGGGCAGGCAATCGTGCAGACTTTGCAGCCCACGCAAGTGGATTCATTCACCACTTTCGCGCCCGTTTCTTTGCTCACGGTGATGGCTTCTACTGGGCAGGCATGCAAGCACCAGGCTTCATCGCATTGCGTACAGGTGTAGGGCACTTTTTTGCCGGTGTGATGAAAGTCAAACACTTTGATGCGCGATTTGCTGGTGGCGTAGGTGCCATAGTTCTCGAAGGAACACGCCATTTCGCATTGCAAGCAGCCGGTGCATTTATCCGGATTGATGTGCAGCATTTTTTGCATAAAGTCTCCTGTGGGTAGTGGCTTTGAGATATGCAAAGCCTTGCCTATGTGAATTCAAATTGCATTGTTGGGCAACTGGACAAAGCAGCACCTGAGGTAAACCCTAGAGTTCAGCGCAGCAAAGAAGGAATTTCTCAAATTGAGACAGAGTTTTTACTAACTCACATCATCACTTGATGGGATGAATGATTGGTCGCGGTGGCTTATAGTGTGTGCATGAAAAAATTGACTCAAAATAAGTCCCACATTTATCAACGCGCAAAATCTTTTCTGATTTGCTTCATCATATTTGCGCCGATGTTCGCTTTGCAGCCCATAAATGCCTTTGCACAAACCAGCCCCAATCCAGCCAACTGCGAAGAGCTGACTGATCCAGATACTAAATTCCAAATGGAATTGTGTTCTGCTCATCTGGGTTGCCGCATGGTGATGAATATCCACAGCACATGCGTCAAAGCCAAAAAATTTATTACTAATTTAAAAGACGCGATTGGTGAGGGCACAAAAGGATTATTTGGTATCAAAAAGGAAATCACGCCTGAGGCAGTTTTTGATGCTAGCAATACCGACTCTAAAAACATTGTTGACTTGCGATCAGATGCGAGAGCTGAATATTCGAGGTTGCGCAATGAAGTTAAGGTCGCTAAGAAAAACGAAATTACTGGATTGGATGCAAATGGCGTAGCGTGGGTTTTTTATGGCGAGTCAACTCAAGGAAAACCTTTCGGACGAGGAACCACTTTTTACGCAAATGGCTTTATGGAGCGCACTAACTATGAACACGGCACTAACAACGGTGTTGTCGACCAAATTGGCTCTGATGGCAGCAGATATATTGGACGTGTTTGGAATGGAGTACGTGATTCGAACAAGGGACTTTTAGTTACCGCCGAAAAGGTAGTGCAACAAGGTACTTGGCAACAAGGCACTTTTGCTAAAGGCGTACAACTTAACCCTGACGGTACACGATTTGTAGGTGTTTTTGATAAAGATGGGCGGTATTTACAGGGTGATCTGTATGCGATGAATGGTAGCCTTTTTCAAACTGGCAAATTTTTGAATCAAGAACTAGAAGACGGTAAAATATTCGATGCTTCAGGTAGCGTAGCAAAAGAGATTAATCTCCCTCGTGATCGTGAGCTCGCCGCTGCAAAATCCCGTGAAGCAGACGATAAACGCAAGCGCGATCTTGAATTAGAGCGTCAAGCTAGCGAACAAAGAAAGCGCGAGGCGGAAGCGGTAGCTGAGCGAGCCTACCGAAACAGTCTAAATGCTATGAATGCAGGGCAATTATTCGCCAAAGCAGATGAGCTCTCAGCACAAGGCGATAGCGCCAAGGCCCGCGAAACATTGCGCCTTTTAGTCAGCAAATTTCCAGATCACGCTCTTGCCGCGGCTGCCGCGCAGCAAATGGCTACTATGAGCGCAGCAAGCGCTAATTCAAGTTCTGGCGGTGCGAACAACTCCTCTTCATCCTCTGGAGCAGTATCAAATATTTCAGCACAATCGAACGGCGGAGGTAAATGCTGGGATATTCTTGCAAAGAAAGACAAGGAATACGAAGCCATCAACCGTCGCCCTGTTCCGCAAGGCGCTACGCCCGGACTCATGCGAGTGATGTGGATGACGGAGGACTCAATCAAAGTCATTGATGCGAATTGTGCAGGCGATGCAAAAGCAGCGAAGTATCGCGCCGAACTTGAGACCGCATACAACCAAGCTAAAACAGCATGCGGTCAGTTAACCGCTGGTGGACAGTGCAAAGCCAATGCGTTTTGATTTGACGTATTCAGCTAACTTTGCACACAATTGCTTTAGACTAGCATGATTATGCTAA
>JANMFP010000452.1:0-1730 GCA_031378135.1 Variovorax sp.
CACCCAGCCCACCGTGTTTCCAGCGTGCAATAAAAGCGCATACACCCCCCAAGCTACAAGTGCCGGCAGCAGCACAGCGCAGCTCCAAAGCAGCCAGCCATGATGAGAGCGCCCCGCATCTAAGTTACGCGCACAGCTGCGTGCCCAGCCAAATGCCGAGCGATGCACCGCGCTGTCCAGCGGCATCGGGCGCACTTGCTCGATCAGCAATGCAAAAAGAATGGCAAAGAAACTCATGGTTTCAATGATAAATGCAGATTGCTGAGCCATGGTTAGCTTTTGGCTTGCAAAAAGCAGGCTTTAGCGCTACAAAGTGAACACAGCACATTTCGCTGCAACCTATTTCACGCAAGGAAGCACATCATGGCAGGCAAATTCGAGCTCAAAAAATCCAAAAACGACAAGTTCTATTTCAGTCTATTGGCCAGTAATGGGCAAAACATATTGCAAAGCGAAATGTATGAAAGCAAAGCAAGTGCTCAAAACGGTATCGAATCCGTGATGAAAAATGCAACCGATGATGCACGTTACGAGCGCTTAAGCAGCACCAAAAACGAACCCTATTTCGTGCTCAAAGCAGGTAATCACCAAGTCATCGGCCAAAGCCAAATGTATGCCAGCGAGAAAGCGCGCGATGGCGGCATCGAATCCTGCAAAAATCATGCGCCCGGCGCAGCTGTAGACGATCAGACCTGATTTTTAAAGCCAACACATCAAAAAAATACCTGCATCACGGCAGGTATTTTTGTTTGAAAAACGCTTTTATGGGTCTGAGCGGCGATGCAAGCGGAGCCATTTTGGTGTTTTAAACCGCACGATCATCAAGTAGGCCGCCACATAAGTCACCACAAAAAGAGCACAGAAGAACATCAAAATCGGCGTGCTGTACCAAAACAAAACAGCGGGTGCCACCGTGAGCCCAGAAAAAGCCCAGAGATAGGGCGAGGTGCGGTTGTTGCGCATCAGCATTTGGCGCGTCGCATCGTCATGAAACACCCCGCGCACCAAGCGCTTATAGACCAATTGATGAAAATGCATGGAATCGGCCATGCCCGGCGATTGCCCGCGCGCCAGCTTGCGGTAAATCGAAAAAACAGTCTCCCATACCGGGTAAATCAAGAGCAACATCACAAACCAAGGCGACACCGCTGCATGCTTTTGCACCAACGAAATGCTGGCCACCGCTATCACAATCCCCCAGAAATACGAGCCGCCATCCCCCGCGAAAATCAGGCCACGCGGATAATTCCAAAACAAAAATCCTAAAGTAGCGCCCACTACACACACCATGTATCCGGCCAACACCCGATCCCCCTGCTGCAAAGCCACATAAGCAATGGCCCCGCACACCATCACCGCCACCATGCCTGCTAATCCGTTGTAGCCATCAATGATGTTCATCGCATGCGGCAAGCCCGCCATGCCGGCGAATGCCAGCGCCATCCCCAGCCAAGGCATGCTCATCCAATAAGCATCCAAGCCGCCTAGCCCCAAGCGTGGCACAGCCAAGCCCAACAGCCAGCAGCCCAAAGCCGCAGAGGCCATGCTCGCCAGCAAGCGCCAACGCACGCCAAGCTTTTGTGTGAAATCATCGATCAAACCAGCTGCAAAAGCAGGCAAGCAGACAATCAGCCAAGGCAAAGATTTATCCAGCGGCAAAGGCACATTGTTGAGCGCGCCTAAAGCATCCAAGGCCCATGCACTCAGCCAAGCCGCAAAGCTAGCCAGAG
>JANMFP010000453.1:0-13032 GCA_031378135.1 Variovorax sp.
TTAAAGCGATTTCAGCAGCATCCATCATTGCCAAAGTCACGAGGGATCGGCAATGCGATGCTCTGCATACGGCTCATCCTGAATACGGCTTCGCGAAGCATAAAGGCTATGGCACAGCCGAGCATCTGGCGGCCTTGGCTAAGCATGGCGCCACGATTGAGCACAGGAGCAGCTTCGCGCCTGTGGCCAAAGCGCTTGTGGCCAAAGCGTTTGTGGCTGGCGCGACGCAAGCCATTGCTCCCAAGTCAAGCCGGAGCGGCGTATGACGAGCCCACAAGAGATCATCACTTCGCGCAATAACACGCTCATCAAGGAGCTTCGCAAACTAGCGCAAGACGGTGCCGCATACCGCAAAAGCGGCCGCGTGTGGATTGAAGGTGAGCATTTGTGCGAAGCTGCACAAGCTCGGGGCTTGAAAGCCGAAATAGCAGTGATTTCAGATCGAAATCAACATCTAGCCGGCATAGAATGTGCCCAGAGTGCTACTAAATTGGTAGTGATTGCCGATGCGCTCATGCGAGAAATCAGCGGCTTGGAGTCGCCAGCGGCTATTGCGTTGGTGCTCGCGTTGCCTCAAGAAAAGGCAGTTGATGCATCAGCGCGCAGCGTGATTTTGGATCGCTTGCAAGATCCCGGCAATGCGGGCAGCATTTTGCGCAGCGCAGCGGCATTTGGCTATTCGCAAATCATTTCGCTCAAAGGCACGGTGGCTTTGTGGAGCCCGAAGGTGCTGCGTGCCGGCATGGGTGCGCATTTTTCGTTGCGGATTGTGGAGGCTGCATCCGTAGAGCAATTGCATGAATTCAAGCATCCATTGGCTGTGACGAGCAGCCACCGAGGGCAGTATTTGCATGAGCTGCAAGCGCAGAAATCGCTATTAAAAACAGACCACTCCGCGCAGGATATATGCCGGCTACTCCCCGATTTTGCTTGGATTTTGGGGCATGAAGGCCAAGGCGTGAGCGAAGAGCTGGAAGCGCTGGCCAAAGCGCATGTGCGCATCGCGCAGCCGGGTGGACAGGAGTCGCTCAACGTCGCGGCAGCGGCAGCGATTTGCCTGCATGCGAGTGCGGCTGCGAGAGAGCAGTAAGCGTTGCAATACAGCATCATGCATTTTTTGCATACCTCTCTCGGCTATAATTCTGCAAATCTTTATTCACCCACGTACTGCTTAGCGCAACACAGCATTTCCCCTCAAGAGCACCGTCTTCATCCTGCTGAAATTGCACTGCAAAACTAGGCTACTGGGTGGACATGCGGCACTGAGCGTACGGCATCCTATCGGAGCTTACCCAGTGCTTTCCTCTCTGAAGGGAAAACATCCCCACGCCCTCCTTTGCTTGGCTGACGGCTCAGTTTTCATTGGCGAATCCATCGGCGCTGCTGGCCAAACCACAGGCGAGGTGGTATTCAACACCTCGATGTCAGGCTATCAAGAAATCTTGACCGATCCCAGCTATTGCCAACAAATCGTCACACTCACCTATCCGCATATCGGCAATTACGGCATCAGCCTTGAAGATGTTGAATCGCGCAAAGTGTTTGCAGCCGGTTTGATCATCAAAGATTTGCCCTTGCTTGCGAGCAATTTTCGCAGCAGCATGACGCTCTCGCAGTATCTTGAAAAAGAAGGCTGCGTCGGTATCGCCGGTATCGACAATCGCCAGCTCACGCGACATCTGCGCAGCAAGGGCGCGCAAAACGGCTGCATCGTGGCGCTCAAAGCAGGCGAAGAAGTCACGCAAGCGGTGATTGACCAAGCGATTGCCGCCGCCAAAGCAGTGCCTTCCATGGCCGGCCTTGATTTGGCCAAAGTGGTGAGCGCAAAAGAGTCTTACGCTTGGACGCAAACCGAGTGGAAATTAGGCTCGGGCTATGGCGAGCAAACCTCACCCAAATTCCACGTGGTTGCCTACGATTTCGGCGTCAAGTACAACATCCTGCGCATGCTCGCAGAGCGCGGCTGCAAAGTCACCGTCGTTCCTGCGCAAACGCCTGCAAAAGACGTTCTTGCCATGAAGCCTAATGGTGTGTTCCTCTCCAACGGCCCCGGCGACCCAGAGCCCTGCGACTACGCCATTGCCGCCACGCGCTCCATCATTGAAGCAGGCGTGCCCACCTTCGGCATCTGCCTCGGCCACCAAATCATGGCCTTGGCCAGCGGCGCAAAAACTTTCAAAATGAAATTCGGCCACCACGGCGCGAATCACCCGGTGAAAGACTTAGGGCCCGACGAAAAATACCGCGGCCGCGTCAGCATTACCAGCCAAAATCACGGCTTCGCAGTCGATGAAAAATCGCTCCCCGTGAACTTGCGCCCCACGCACATCAGCCTGTTCGACAACACCCTTCAAGGCCTAGAGCGCACCGACAAACCCGCCTTCTGCTTCCAAGGCCACCCCGAAGCATCGCCTGGACCGCACGACATCAGCTATCTTTTTGATCGCTTCATCAAGTTGATGGAGGCGAAATAACATGCCAAAACGCACAGACATCAAAAATATTCTCATCATCGGCGCGGGCCCGATCATCATTGGTCAGGCTTGCGAGTTTGACTACTCGGGTGTGCAGGCTTGCAAGGCGCTACGCGAGGAGGGCTATCGCGTCATTTTGATCAACAGCAATCCTGCCACGATCATGACCGATCCTGCCACGGCGGATGTGACTTATATTGAGCCGATCACTTGGCAAACGGTTGAAAAAATCATCGCCAAGGAAAAGCCCGATGCGATTTTGCCGACCATGGGCGGACAAACTGCGCTGAACTGCGCGCTCGATCTGTGGCACAACGGCGTGCTGGAAAAATACAAAGGCGCGGCGACCGGCAAAGCCGTTGAACTGATTGGCGCAACGCCTGAAGCGATTGACAAAGCTGAAGATCGCTTGAAATTCAAAGACGCGATGACGAAGATTGGCTTGGGTTCTGCACGCTCTGGCATTGCGCATTCCATGGATGATGCCTGGGCTGTGCAAAAAACGCTGGGCTTTCCCACCGTCATTCGCCCCAGCTTCACGCTGGGCGGCACAGGTGGCGGCATTGCCTACAATGCGGAAGAGTTCGAGACGATCTGCAAGCGAGGCTTGGAAGCCTCGCCTACCAATGAGCTGCTGATTGAAGAATCCCTGCTCGGCTGGAAAGAGTATGAGATGGAAGTGGTGCGCGATAAGGCGGACAACTGCATCATCGTTTGCTCGATTGAAAACTTAGACCCCATGGGTGTGCACACGGGTGATTCGATCACCGTTGCGCCTGCGCAAACACTCACCGACAAGGAATACCAGATTCTGCGCAATGCATCGCTTGCTGTACTGCGTGAGATTGGTGTCGATACCGGTGGCTCGAATGTGCAGTTCTCCATCAACCCGAAAGACGGGCGCATGGTTGTGATTGAGATGAATCCGCGAGTATCACGATCAAGCGCGCTCGCCAGCAAGGCCACAGGTTTCCCGATTGCAAAAGTGGCAGCAAAGCTTGCTTGCGGCTACACGCTCGACGAGCTGCGCAACGAGATTACCGGCGGTGCCACGCCGGCCAGCTTTGAGCCCAGCATTGATTACGTTGTGACGAAGATTCCGCGTTTCGCCTTCGAGAAATTCAAAGACGCTGATGACCGCTTGACGACGCAAATGAAATCTGTGGGTGAAGTGATGGCGATGGGCCGCACTTTCCAAGAAAGCTTCCAAAAAGCTCTGCGTGGTTTGGAAGTGGGCGTGGATGGCATGAATGAGAAAACGCAAGATCGCGAAATTCTCGAGCGCGAGCTGGGCTCGCCCGGGCCGGATCGTATTTGGTATGTGGGCGATGCGTTTGCCAGCGGCTGGTCTCTCGATGAGGTGTACGACATCACGAAAATCGACAAATGGTTTTTGGTGCAGATTCAAGAGATCATCAACATCGAGCTTGAGTTGGATCAACACACCGTGGCGCATGGCGACAAAGCCCTGAACGCGATCACCAAGCACGAACTGTTCAGCTTGAAGAAAAAAGGCTTTGCAGACCGCCGGCTGGCTAAGTTATTGAAGACCACTGAAAAAGCGGTGCGAGAGCAGCGCCGCGCGCTGAATGTGCGCCCAGTGTACAAACGCGTGGACACTTGCGCCGCAGAATTTGCCACCAACACAGCCTACATGTATTCCACCTACGACGCGGAATGCGAAGCCGAGCCTACGAATAAAAAGAAAATCATGGTGCTCGGCGGCGGGCCCAACCGGATTGGTCAAGGCATTGAGTTTGACTACTGCTGCGTGCACGCCGCGCTCGCCATGCGCGAAGATGGCTACGAGACCATCATGGTCAACTGCAATCCAGAAACGGTATCGACCGATTACGACACGAGTGACCGCCTGTATTTCGAGCCGCTCACGCTCGAAGACGTGCTGGAAATCGTGGACAAAGAAAAGCCCGTTGGCGTGATCGTGCAATACGGTGGCCAAACGCCACTCAAGCTCGCGCTCGGCTTGGAAGCCGAGGGCGTGCCCATCATCGGCACATCGCCCGACATGATTGATGCTGCCGAAGATCGCGAGCGCTTCTCTGCACTCTTGCACAAGCTCGGTCTCAAGCAGCCGCCAAACGCCACCGCACGCACTGAGTCCGAAGCACTAGAGAAAGCGCAGAGCTTGGGCTACCCACTCGTTGTGCGCCCTAGCTACGTCCTAGGCGGTCGGGCGATGGAAATCGTCCATGAACAGCGCGATTTAGAGCGCTACATGAAAGAAGCCGTCAAGGTTTCTAATGACTCGCCTGTGCTGCTAGATCGCTTCTTGAATGATGCGATTGAATGCGATGTGGATTGCATTCGCGACTCCGCTGGTGTGACCTTTATCGGCGGCGTGATGGAGCATATCGAGCAAGCGGGTGTGCACAGTGGCGATTCCGCCTGCTCGTTGCCGCCGTATTCACTGTCGCAAGAGACGATTGATGAATTGAAGCGCCAAACTCGCGAGATGGCCACTGGTCTGTCTGTTGTCGGCTTGATGAATGTGCAATTTGCCATCCAACATCGCGATGGCAAAGACGTGATCTATGTCTTGGAAGTGAACCCTCGGGCCAGCCGCACCGTGCCCTACGTGAGTAAAGCCACTGGCATCCAATTGGCCAAGGTTGCAGCGCGTTGCATGGCAGGCCAATCGCTTGCCAGCCAAGGCATCACGAAAGAAGTCACGCCGCCGTATTTCAGCGTGAAAGAAGCCGTGTTCCCCTTCGTGAAATTCCCCGGTGTGGATACCATTCTCGGCCCCGAGATGAAGAGCACGGGCGAAGTCATGGGTGTGGGCAAGACCTTCGGCGAAGCATTTGTGAAGAGCCAGCTCGGCGCGGGTACTTCTCTGCCGCGCCCAACCAAAAAAGATGGCAGCAAAAACGGCAAAGTCTTCCTCACCGTGAAAAACAACGACAAGCCGCGCGCAGTGCAAGTGGCCAAAGAGTTGGTCGCCATGGGCTTCGATTTGGTGGCCACTAAAGGCACAGCAGCGGCGATTGCCGAGGCTGGCGTGGCTGTGATGGTGGTCAACAAGGTCACCGAAGGCCGCCCGCACATCGTGGACATGATCAAAAACAATGAAATTTGTTTGGTCATCAACACGGTTGAAGAGCGCCGCAACGCGATTGCCGACAGCCGCGCGATCCGCACCTCTGCGCTGCTTGCTCGCGTGACGACGTTCACGACCATTGCAGGCGCAGAAGCTGCCGTCGAAGGCATGAAATACATGGACAAGCTCGATGTGATTTCCGTGCAAGAGATGCATGCACAGTTAGCTTGAAACTCGTTTTTTAGCTGCGCTAAAATTGCAATAAGCAAAAGCCGCTGGTGTCAAAACCAGCGGTTTCCTTTTTACACAAGACAGAACCCCAAGGCTCCATCATGGCAACGATCCCGATTACAAAACGCGGCGCAGAAAAATTGCGCGTTGAATTGCATGATTTGAAAACCGTGCAGCGCCCTTGGGTGATCAACGCAATTTCAGAAGCACGGGCGCAAGGCGATTTGAGCGAGAACGCGGAATACGATGCTGCCAAGGATCGCCAAGGCTTTATCGAGGGACGGATTCAAGAGATTGAAAGCAAGCTCTCAGCCGCGCAGATCATTGATCCAACTGAGGTGGACGCAGGCGGCCGCGTGGTGTTTGGCGCGACGGTTGAGCTAGAAGATGAAGATACGGGAGCGAAGGTGAAGTACCAAATCGTGGGCGAAGATGAAGCAGATTTGAAGCTGGGCTTGGTCAATGTGTCTTCCCCCGTGTCGCGCGCGATGATCGGCAAAGAAGAGGGCGATACGGTGGTGGTCGTGGCACCGAGCGGTGAGAAGCATTACGAGATCATCAAAGTAAGCTACACATAGGCTTTTGATGATAAATTCGGCAAATACCCGGCGCATTTGCTGTACAGTTTGCTATTAAATCTATAGCTATCGAAAAACCCGCCATTGCGCAAAGCGATGGCGGGTTTTTGCATCTTTTAACCCAATTCACAGCCGCGAGTCACCTAAAATCGTTGGATGAGCAGCACCCTAAATACTGAGACTTTGCCCTTCGTTCACCTGCGTTTGCATTCAGAATTTTCTGTGGTGGATGGCACGGTGCGCATCGAAGAAGCGGCTAAAGCTGCGGCAAGCACGGGGCAGGCGGCGTTGGCGCTCACGGATTTGAGCAACCTGTTTGGCGCGGTGAAGTTTTACAAAGATGCGCGTGGCAAGGGCATCAAACCGATCATTGGCGCGGAAGTGTATTTGGATATGTGCACTGCTGAGGCTGGTAAAGAACCGCAGCTCACGCGCGTTGTGTTGCTCGTGCAAAACAAGCCCGGTTATTTGAACCTATGCGAACTGCTTGGCCGCGCGTGGACGCAGCATGTGGTGCGCGCACAGGCGGCGATTAAGTGGGCTTGGTTGCAAGAGTTATCGGAAGGCTTGATTTTGCTCTCAGGCGCGCAAGTGGGGCCGCTGGGCAGTGCCTTGCTGCAAGGCGATATGACCAAGGCGCTTGAGCTTGCGATGCAGTTGGCGAGCAGCTTTCCACACCGGTTTTATATCGAGGTGCAACGCGCGGGCCGCGCGGAAGATGCGGCGCATGTGAGCGCGGCAGTGCAACTCGCTGCGAAGGCTAAATTGCCGCTCGTGGCGACGCATCCTGTGCAGTTCATGCGGCCGGAGGATTACGAGGCGCATGAGGCGCGGATTTGTATTTCTGAAGGCGAGATCTTGGGCAATGCGCGGCGTGTGCGTAAGTTCACGCGTGAGCAGTATTTCAAATCGAGCGAAGAGATGGCGCTGCTGTTTGCAGATTTGCCGAGTGCTTTGGCGAATACGGTGGAAATTGCCAAGCGCTGCAACGTGACGCTGGAGCTCGGTAAATCCAAGCTGCCGCATTTCCCCACGCCACGGGTCAATGGACAGCAGCTTTCAGCAGATGATTATTTTCGCCATGCCTCGCACGAGGGTTTGAAGGAGCGCATGGCGCAGCTCTATCCCGATGAAGCTGTGCGCGCGCAGCAGATGCCGGTGTATTTAGAGCGGCTGGAGTTTGAAATCGGCACGATTTTGAAGATGGGCTTTCCGGGCTACTTCTTGATCGTGAGCGACTTCATTTTGTGGGCAAAAAACAATGGCTGCCCGGTAGGCCCTGGGCGCGGCTCTGGCGCTGGCTCGCTGGTGGCTTATGCGCTCAAAATTACTGATCTCGATCCGCTGCAATATAACTTGCTGTTTGAGCGCTTCTTGAACCCCGAGCGCGTTTCGATGCCCGACTTTGATATTGACTTTTGCCAAGCCAATCGGGATCGCGTGATTGATTATGTGAAGGCGAAATACGGCAAGGAAGCGGTGAGCCAGATCGTGACGTTTGGCACGATGGCGGCGCGCGCCGTGGTGCGCGATGTGGGCCGCGTGATGGACATGAGCTACACCTTTTGCGATGGCATCAGCAAGCTCATTCCGAATAAGCCGGGGCAACACATCACGCTTGAAGGTGCTTTGAAAGCCGAACCCGTTTTCCAAGAGCGTTACGACCGCGAAGAAGAAGTGCGCACGCTCGTGGATATGGCGCAAAAGCTCGAAGGCATGACGCGCAACGTCGGCATGCATGCCGGCGGCGTGTTGATCGCGCCGGGCAAGTTGACTGACTTCTGCCCGCTCTATCAGCAGCCGGGCAGTGATTCTGCTGTGAGCCAATATGACAAAGACGATGTGGAGGCTGTGGGCCTCGTGAAGTTTGACTTCTTGGGTCTGGCCACGCTCACGATTTTGGAGCTGGCTAAAAACTTTATCGTGCAGCGCCATCCGGGGCAAAAAGATTTTGCGTTTGAAAATATTCCGCTGGGCGATGCACACACCTACAAGCTCTTTGCTGATGGCAAAACGGAAGCAGTGTTCCAGTTTGAAAGCCGAGGCATGCAGGGCATGTTGCGCGATGCCAAGCCCACGCGGCTTGAGGATTTGATTGCGCTCAACGCACTCTATCGCCCAGGCCCGATGGACCTGATCCCGAGCTTCGTGGCGCGCAAGCATGGGCGCGAGGAGATTGAGTATCCGCATCCGCTCGTTGCCGAAATGCTGAGTGAGACCTACGGCATCATGGTCTATCAAGAGCAGGTGATGCAGACCGCGCAGATTCTGGGCGGCTATTCGCTCGGTGGCGCGGATTTGCTGCGCCGCGCGATGGGCAAGAAGAAAGCGGAGGAGATGGCCGAGCATCGCGGTATCTTCCGCGCGGGCGCTGCGAAAAACGATATTCCGCAGGCCAAGGCCGACGAGATTTTTGACTTGATGGAGAAGTTTGCGGGCTACGGTTTTAACAAATCGCATGCCGCCGCTTACTCCTTGCTCGCGTATCACACGGGCTGGCTCAAACGCCATTTCACCGCCGAATTCTTCTGCGCCAACATGACGATTGAGATGGACAACACCGACAAGCTCAAGGCTTTGTTTGAAGATGCGCAGAATCATTTCGGACTGACCTTTGAGCCACCCGATGTGAACCGAGGCGCATATCGCTTTGAGCCGGTGAGCGATTCTGTGATTCGCTACGGCTTGGGCGCAGTGAAGGGCTCGGGGCAGCAGGCGGTGGAAGCCATCATTCGCGCAAGAGAAGAAGGCGGCTTGTTCAAAAGTTTGTTTGATTTCTGTGCCCGCGTGGAGCGAAGCAAAATCAACAAGCGAACGATTGAAGCATTGATTAAAGCGGGCGCGTTTGACAGCCTGCATTTGAACCGCGCCTCGGCTCTCGCTTCCGTCGATCTCGCGATGGATTTTGCAGAGACGCTTGAAGCCAATGCGAATCAAGGCGGCCTGTTTGACATGATGGATTCGCATGCGGCGAGCACGCAAGAGCCGCCTCTGGTGGAAGCGATGCCGTGGGGTGTGAAAGAGCGCTTGTCGCTGGAAAAAACGGCCGTGGGCTTTTTTCTCTCAGGGCATTTGTTTGACGAGAGCGAGCGCGAGGTGCGCCAGTTTGTGAAGCTCAAGGTCGATGATTTGATGGAATCGCGCGAGCCGCGCACCGTGTGCGGCATTGTGAGCGACATGCGTGTGATCAATGGTCAACGCGGCAAGCTCGCCATTTTTAAGATCGACGATAAATCTGGCGTGATTGAAGCGACTGCCGATGAGGCGCTACTGAACGCGAACAAGGCTTGGCTCAAAGACGATGAGCTCTTGGTATTTGAAGGCAAAGTGCAACCCGATCGCTTCTCGGGCGGATTGCGGATGCAGGTCAACCGTATTTGGGATTTGGCCACTGCGCGAGCAAAATTCGGCCGCTATCTGAGAGTCGCCGTAAGCTCGACAAGTGGGGGCAAAGCGCCTGATTTAGAACGCATGATTCGCGAGTTTCCACCGAAGAAAGAAGAGACCGAGCAGGGCACACTGCAACGTGGCTTGATGGTGCGCTATGCGGTGTGGCGCGACGGTGAGATGAACGAAGAGCAGCGCTCAGAACGCATCACAGCCAGTGCAGAAATCGAGCTTGGCGAACGCGCTAAATTTTTCCCCAGCGATGCCGCGCTAGCCAGCTGGATTGCGCAAGCGCATGCGGGCGATGCGCAGATTGTCTATAACGCTTGAAGCAAAAATCACGTAAAACCAATGGCTCATATTTATATCTATTCCCCTAGCGGCGCAGTGCGCGATAAGGCAGCATTCAAGCGCGGCGTGCAGCGCCTCAAAACGCTTGGGCATGACGTGGAAATTGATCCTGCTGCGCTCAAATCTGTACAGCGCTTTGCAGGCGATGATGCAGAGCGCCTACAAAGCTTCGAACGCGCTTCGGCTAGCGGTGCGGATGTGGCGCTGATCACGCGCGGCGGCTATGGCCTTTCGCGCAGTTTGCCATTCCTCAATTACAAATCGGTGGCGAAATCCATCAAGCAAGGCATGCTTTGGGTCGGTTTGAGTGATTTCACCGCCTTTCAAGCTGCGCTTTATGCGAAGACCGGAGCTGTTACGTGGGCAGGCCCTGCTTTGTGTGCAGATTTTGGTTGTGGCGACAGCGCAGAAGGCCACGACAACGCGCCCGATGACATCATGGAAGCCTGCTTTGACGATCTCGTGCAAGGTGTATGCGAAGGAGCAGGCTGGAGCATGCCTGCAGTAGACTTTAAGGGAACTCCTAAATTAATAGCAACTAACTCAGATAATACGCCGGGCGATGGTACTTTCCATCATAAAAATCATCAAATAAATGGTGTTTTATGGGGTGGCAATCTCGCCATGCTCACCAGCCTAATCGGCACGCCCTATTTACCGGCCGTCGAAAAAGGCATCCTGTGGTTTGAAGATGTGGCTGAGCATCCCTACAAAATCGAACGCATGCTTTTGCAATGGTTGCATGCAGGTATTTTGCAAAAGCAAAAAGCCATTGTTTTTGGCCAGGTTTCCAGCTACAAACTCACGCCGCACGATAAAGGCTTCAAGCTGCAAACCGTGATAGATCGCCTACGCAGCCAGCTCAAAATCCCTGTGCTGTCTGGCTTGCCATTTGGCCATGTGCCCACCAAGGTGTGTTTGCCTTTTGGTGCAAAGGCCAAAATCATGACTGAAGGCCGAGACGCACTGATTTATTGGGGCTAGTTGCTCGTCGTTTTTTGTGCGATACATAAGCAATAAACAGCGTATCAAATTGGTGCGCCGCGCTATCTATTGATACAATGTTGGTTCATGATTAGTCTGGACCTGCGGGATCACTGAAATCATGACAGGAGAAAAATCCCTGGATTTTTCATTTTCTAGTCATGCAATTTTAGGAGACACACTCATGATGCTCGCTATTTCAAGCACAATTAACTCAAGAAAGTTAGCAATAGGCGCAATCGCTCTGCTTTCTTTGTTTGCTACAACTCACGCCTCAGCAGCCGGCGCAATACTCAAACCCAACGACTTCGTCGGCATATCGTTTTGGCTCATCACGATGGCCTTGATGGCCTCGACTGTATTTTTCTTCCTTGAGAGAGACAGAGTTTCTGCGAAATGGAAAACATCGCTGACAGTTTCTGGTTTGGTCACTCTCGTGGCGGCGGTGCACTATATGTACATGCGCGAAGTTTGGGTCAATACAGGCACATCGCCTACTGTTTTTCGATACATCGATTGGTTGATCACAGTGCCACTGCTGATGATTGAGTTTTATCTCATTTTGTCTGCAATCACAAAAGTGCCAGCCGGCGTATTTTGGAGGCTCATGATCGGCACATTCGTGATGCTGATTGGCGGTTATTTAGGTGAAGCCGGGTACATGCCTGTTTGGCCTGCCTTCATCATCGGAATGATTGGTTGGGCGGCTATTCTGTATGAAATCTTTTTCGGCGAAGCCGGAAAAATCAATGCTCAGAGCGCGCCACCTGCCGTGCAAGCAGCATTCAGTTTGATGCGTTGGATTGTGACCATCGGCTGGGCCATTTATCCAATCGGATATTTCTTCGGATACCTTACTGGCAGCGGTCCAGAGGCCAGCGCCAATGCACTGAATTTGATCTACAACTTGGCAGACGTGTTGAACAAGATCGCATTTGGATTAATCATCTGGAGTGTCGCTGTGAGTGAGACTGAAGCAAACGCTAAAAAGTAACGCCTTTCGCTAATAATGAGCACTCTGAGAATAATTCTCAGGGTGCTTTTTTGTGTGCAATTTAGCGGGTTGACGCGCATAGTTTTGCGCAGTTTGGATGCGTCTTTGTACGCGAAGGAACGATGAATGAAGGCAGTCGTTGTGGGTGCTGGTTTTGGTGGCTTAGCTGCTGCCTTGCGTACCGCTGCTAGAGGCTATCAGGTCACTGTAGTAGACCGTTTGCCGGGCCCTGGCGGGCGAGGGCGCGAGTTCGTATCGAATCTTCATGGCCAAACTTTTAAATACGATGCTGGCCCTACGGTGCTGACAGCGGCGATTTTGTTTGAAGAGCTTTTTGCGTTGTTTGGTGAACGGCTGGCAGACCATGTTGAGCTACTGCCTGTCAAGCCATGGTATCAAATGCGTTTTGCCGACGGCACGCGTTTGGATTATGGCGGCAGCACCGAACAGATCCAATCTGAAATAGCCAAATTCAGCGCAAGAGACGCGGAAAATTACCCAGCATTTTTAGAGCATTCGCGCAAGTTGTTTGAGAAAGGCTATATCGAGCTCGGCGCGCAGCCCTTTCTCAACTGGCGATCCATGCTCAGTGTTATGCCAGCCATGATGCGCCTGCGTGCTGACCGTTCGGTGTACCAGTTGACCGCACGATACTTTTTCGATGAGCGCATACGACGCGCTTTCAGCATACAGCCCTTGCTTGTCGGGGGTAATCCGTTTGATACGACCAGCATCTACAGCTTGATCCATTACCTTGAACGCAAATGGGGCATTTGGTTTCCGCGTGGTGGTATGGCGGCATTGGTCAAGGCTTTGGTAGCTTTGGGCGAGCGCCATGGCGTAGCGTTTGAGTGGAATGCCCAGGCGCAAAGCATCGAGGCGCAGCCGGGCCGTGTGCAAGCTGTGCTGTTGAAAGATGGTAGGCGCTTCGAATGCGATGCGTTGATTTGTAATGCCGATCCAGGGCATGTGATG
>JANMFP010000561.1:0-5693 GCA_031378135.1 Variovorax sp.
CCCAGCGCGGGCAAACCGACGCTGTATGAGGAGGATGATTTCATCGTGGCGATCGCAACCGATGCGCCAGAAATTTTTGAAGGCAAGACGCTGCGGCCTGTGCTCGATGTGAACAGCGCAGATGCTGTGGCGCAGTGGCTGGTGGACAACGGCGAGCGTTTTGAATACGTGGCGAGCTATTACAGTTAACCGCCATGAACGCTCCAAAATTCCCACCGCTGCGAACACTTGAAGAAGCGCTTGCTGAGCTTTTGGCGGCTGCCCAGCCGTTGGGCGAGACAGAGACGGTTTCTACCTTTGATGCAGATCGCCGTGTGCTGGCTCAAGATGTTGTGAGCCCACTGGATGTGCCGGGATTTGATAATTCTCAAATGGATGGCTATGCGCTGCGCAGCAGCGATGTGAGGCAAGCGGGTGTGGTGCTTCAAGTCACGCAGCGCATTGCTGCGGGGCACTTCGGCAAGGCGCTAGAGCCCTTGTCTGCGGCGCGAATTTTCACGGGCGCACCGATGCCGCCGGGCGCTAATTGCGTGGTGATGCAGGAGGATTGTGAAACGGTCAATACTTGCGAGGGAGGCGTTCGTGTCAACAGCGTGCCCAAGGCTGGCCAATGGGTGCGTTCTCGCGGTGAAGATGTGAAGCAGGGCGCAGTCGCGCTCTCAAAAGGTGAGCTGCTCGCGCCTGCTGCGCTAGGGCTGATTGCCAGTTTGGGTTTTGATCAGGTCAATGTGAGCCGCCGCGTGCGCGTGGCTTTGTTTTCTACGGGCGATGAGCTGGTGATGCCCGGCGCTGTGAAGCCAGAAGATTTGAAGCCGGGCGCGATTTACAACTCCAATCGTTTCTTTCTGCGAGCCATGCTCCTAAGGGAGGGCTGCGAAGTCACGGATTTAGGCATCGTGCCAGACAACCGTGAGGCCACCTTGCAAGCCTTGCAGCAAGCTGCGGCCTCGCATGATGTGATTTTGACAAGTGGCGGCGTGAGCGTGGGCGAAGAAGATCACATCAAGCCTGCTGTGCAAGCTTTGGGCAGCTTAGATGTGTGGAGCATATCGATGAAGCCGGGTAAGCCGTTTGCTTATGGCAAGGTCAATCGCCAAACTCAAGGCAATGAGAATGGGTTTGCGCATTTTGTTGGATTGCCTGGCAATCCAGTGTCTAGTTTCGTCACCTTTCTGTTGCTCGTGCACCCGCTGCTTGCGCGATTGGCTGGACAAAAAGGTGATCTATCCACTATTAATTCCATAGCGCTCCGCGCAGATTTCTCGCCGGCGAAAGCCGATAAACGCCGTGAATTCTTACGTGCGAAGCGCAATGCACAAGGCGGGCTGGATCTTTTTCCTAATCAAAATTCCAGCGTGCTCACCTCGGCAGTTTGGGCTGATGGCTTGGTCGATGTGCCCGGCGGGCAGCTGATTTCTAAAGGTGATATGGTGCGATTCATTCCCTTCTCGTCTTTGCTGTGATGATCAACATTTCAATCAAATATTTTGCTTCCGTGCGCGAAGCGCTAGGCACAAGCGGCGAGCACTTGCTAACCAGCTCGGCCACAGTGAGCGCTCTGCGCGATGAGCTGATTGCCAGAAGCGGCGCATTTGCGCAGGTGCTCGCTCGTGGCCAAGCGCTGCGCGTGGCGCTCAACCACACGATGGTCGAGGAGAGCGAGGCGCTCTCCGAGGGCTGCGAGGTGGCCTTCTTTCCGCCTGTCACGGGGGGCTGATCTGATGGCATCGCGCGTTTTGATTCAATCGCAAGATTTCGATCTTGCTGCTGAAATTACAGTACTGCGCGCAGGCGATAAGCGCGTGGGCGCGGTCTGCAGCTTTATAGGTACGGTGCGCGATCGCAATGATGGCAGCGATGTGAGCGAGCTTGAGCTTGAACATTATCCGGGCATGACGGAAAAATCTATCGAAGCCATGATTGACGATGCCCGCAGGCGCTTTGATATTTATGCGGCGCGGGTGATTCATCGTATAGGGCCACTTAAGCCGTTCGACCAAATCGTGATGGTGGCAGTAACTTCCGCTCATCGCGGCGAGAGCTTTCAGGCTTGCGAATTCTTGATGGACTATCTCAAAAGTCATGCGCCCTTCTGGAAGAAAGAACAAACGCCAGAGGGCGCGAGATGGGTGGATGCAAGGGTGAGCGATGAGGTGGCGCTGGCGAAATGGGGTTTGCCAGTGCCTCGGTAGCCTAGAAATTCAGATTTTGAGCCTTGAGGACGCAAGCCTTGGGTACAGCACGAGATGTTGAGAAAACAGCATCTGAATACTTGCAAACTAAATCAGCCAGCATGCAAGCGCATTGTAGTTTTGGACTTCAAGTAAGCTCATCAATGGCTACTGCAAATATGCACCAGCCAAATGTTTAATACGCAATCATCCGCTCCCACACATCAATGAATGATAGTTTGTTATTGAATTAGTCTTGTGGTGATGAAATTGATGTTGGCAATTTTGCTAAATAAGCTTGATCGATGAGTCGATGAGTCGATGAGTCGATGCGACAGCTACTATCAGGAAGTAATGATTAATTTTCCTGCTCAATCAGCTTAAAAAGAATACTTTTTTCAGTAGTGTCCCAACGTTTTCACATTAGGTCGTCGTAAGTTAATGATTTACTTGCAGATTTCAGCATTTTCATCTGGTCCCGATTTGAACGTCGAATGTCAGACTCGCGGTTTTGGGTGTTTTTTCGCCCTACACCGCCATGCATCAAGGCAAGCTCGTGTTCGCTCAGCTCATGGCACATCTGCCCATGAGCACTTTTCGCCGCTGTGTGGCTAACCATAACGGCGACTTCAAAGTCCAAGACTTCCACTGTTTGGATCAATTCTTCGCCATGGCCTTCGCCCAGCTGACCAACCGAGAATCGCTGCGCGATATCGAGATCAACCTGCGCGCCCAGTCTCAGCGCCTGTATCACATGGGCTTTCGATGTACCACGATTTCTCGCAACACGCTGTCCAACGCGAATGCGACACGCCCGTGGCAAATCTACGCCGATCTGGCGCAGCACCTCATTGGCATTGCCCGGCCGCTGTACGCCAGCGAAAGCCTGGCGCTCGATCTGGACGCGATGGTCTATGCCTTCGATGCCACCACGTACGACCTGTGTCTGTCTGTATTTCCTTGGGCGCCGTTTCGCTCTACCAAGGCTGCTATCAAGCTGCAATTTTGGATTTCTCAAGTGTCCGGTTTTTTGGGTCAGGGTCAAGTTTGACGATATGGTCTGGCTGGTAAGCCGATCAGGTTTTTTGGATCGACTGAATTGACAACTGGCCAACGTCACCCACAGCCCAAAATACTCGCCAACAATTGGTTCATGGCCACAAGTAATCTGTTATCGGTTTACCGTTCACGAACGGCACGACACGACACGACATAAGCAAAGCTGATCTACGCCGAAGTCATGCCTCACGGCACTCGTAAAAATTGCAGAAGCATATTCTTTGAGACTCCCTACGAGCTCACGCGCCGCTTTCCAGAGCCTGCGGCGACTTTACGCTTTTTGACGTGGTCCAGCATTGTGACTCGCTCCATTAGCGCTTGCGCAAACTCCGGGAAACTCACCTCTAGCGCTTTCAAAAGCCGCAAAAGTACCAAAAGGCTAGGCTGGCTCGTTTTTGTTTCAATCTTTCCTACAAATGTCCGATTGACTCCAGCGCGTAGCGCCAGCTGCTCTTGACTGATGGCCAGTTTCGCACGCAACACCTTCAGCTCAATAGCCAAGGCCTCAAGAATAATTGCGCTCTCAACTTCTAACTCGATGTGCTGCTTGACCATGCAGCGTACTATTTCGACTTCTCCTTATTGAGTCACCCGCTTTTATGGTACAAACATGCAGTTATAAAACTCTTAGTACCTCAATATGGAATCACCGGTCACTGCTGCGCAAGCGGCAAACACTCCTGAGCTGGCAACCCGTTGGCGCAGGTGCACAGCGAATGCCATTGACTGTTGGCCTTTACTGTTTTTGTTTTGGATGCTATTGCTGAATTTGCTGACGCTGGCGTATTTCCTGACGCGTGATGCCTTACCCATGCTGGGCGGACAAAGCGTTGGAAAAAGGCTGATGAAGATCAGAGTGCTGAAGCAAGATGGGCTAACGACAACTCAAGGTGAGTTTGGGCTGGTTTTTTTACGAACCGCGCCTGAGTTTTTGCCCATCGTCAATTTTGTAGATATTGGCTACATGTTTTCTAAGTCGAGACAAAGAATCGGTGATAGATGGGCAAAAACTATTGTGGTGTCCAGCCGTTCCTGATTTGCCTGCACGGCCTCATTACATTTTGCATTTCGCTTGACTTAGTCAGTCGTTAATTAGGTCATCAAGCTTGACATCGGTTGCGTAATTCTTTCTTTTAGTTCATGTATTTCAGGGGTACTTTAATGATTAGCTGGAAACTCAATTTATTAAGTGGTCGACATGTGCGCACCTGCATGGTGATGGCTGTTAATTTGCTTGTGTCTGCCTGCGGCGGTGGTGGTGGTGGTGGTGGTGGTGGTAGCTCTGCTCCAACAGCAGGCTCGGGCACGCCTGGCGTCCAGATGCCGTCAATATCTACGGCATCTAGCATCGTTAACTCTGCGCCAACAAGCACTTTCGCAATTGGTTCAGCAGAACGTCTCGCCTATGAGTATTTGAACGCCGAGCGGCTTCGCGATGGCTTCGGTGCTGTTGCTGAATCATTGCCGGTTTACAACGCTGCGAAAGGTCATGCTGACTATCAGTTACGCAACAACACTGGCGGGCACGTCCAATATACGGAGCTTTTTTATAGCAACGCGCCCACCACGCCTGTTCCAACAGTTGGCTTCACGGGAGCTACACCAAGTGATCGTTTGATAGCCGCCGGATATGGTGCAGCTGGAACTTTTGGTGGCGCTTATGATGAAATTCACACGCAGTTTGACAGCTCCCAAAACAAGGTGCTGTATGGCGGTGCAGTTGGTATTCGAAGCCTTCTGAACGCACCTCTGCACATGTCAGGTCTTCTCAGCGGTAGCCGTGACATTGGTATTGCGGTGCGTAGCGAATCCGATGTAAATGTATCTTTCCCGCCCTACGCTCCACGCATAGTTACTCAAATCAATCTTGCGCACAAGAACTCTGTGGGTGAGCAGATTCCAGCATCAAACGAGGTTTTAGTTTACCCCTGCAATGGAGCAACTAATGTTGGGCGTGCTCTCTATGGTGAAAAACCAAACCCTGTGCCTGGCCGCGATTTGTCTACAAACCCCTTGGGCCGCTCCATGCTGATTTACGTCAGACCGCAGAACTCGCTTGCAATTACGACGTACAGCATGGTGGTTACTGCAACAAATACACCAGTGGTTTTACGTGCTCCAGCAACTCCATTGTTTGGCGGCAGCTACCAGCAGTACATCGCTGCTGACAGCCCTAATGCGGCAAATACGCAATATACGTTCAACGTAGCTGGAACGAACAACGGTACAGCGTTCAGTAAAATATGTAAGTTCACAACTGGCAATTGAAGCTGGCATCGTGCTGTGCAGGATGAGTGCTGGCTTTGTTAAACACACACTTTTATTAGTCATGAAAAAAATTGAAATCGCAGGCCAGCAGTACGAACTCGGTAGTCGCTGGAGGAGATTCTTTGCGTTGTGGATCGACTTACTACCGTTTGCGTTTTTGTTCTGGGTTCCCTTGTTGAATCTTGCACTTTTTGC
>JANMFP010000461.1:0-1883 GCA_031378135.1 Variovorax sp.
GCTTTGATCACGCCTTCGCCCGTGCGCGGATCGGCTTCGCCTTCTTGCTTGGTCAAGAGCGGCACAACTTTGTTGAGCGCAAGATACACATCGGTCTGATCATCGGCTTGGCCCGAAATGATCAGCGGTGTGCGCGCCTCATCAATCAAGATCGAATCCACCTCATCAACAATCGCAAACGATAAGCCGCGTTGCACGCGATCTGCCGCCTCATAAACCATGTTGTCGCGCAAATAGTCAAAGCCGTATTCGTTGTTCGTGCCGTAGGTGATGTCGGCGCGGTAAGCGGCTTGCTTTTCTTCGCGTGGCATGTTGGGCAAATTGATGCCAACGGACAGGCCTAGGAAGCTATAGAGCTGCCCCATCCATTGCGCATCTCGGTTGGCCAAGTAATCGTTCACCGTGACGACGTGCACACCTTGACCTGCAAGTGCGTTGAGGTAAACAGGCAAAGTTGCAGTGAGTGTTTTACCCTCACCCGTGCGCATCTCTGCAATCTTGCCTTGATGCAGTGCCATACCGCCCACCAACTGCACATCAAAGTGCCGCATTTTCATCACGCGCTTAGAAGCCTCGCGCACCACGGCAAAGGCTTCGGGCAGCAAGGCATCTAATGATTCACCGTTTGCCACGCGCTCTTTGAATTCAGGGGTTTTGGCTTGAAGTTGTTCATCACTCAAGGCCTCTAATCCACGCTCTAGCGCATTAATACGCTCGACGTTTTTGCGATAAGTTTTGAGCAGGCGATCGTTACGAGAGCCGAAAATCTGGGTGAGGATGTTGATAGCCATGCTTGTTGGCCTGTCGCCTTGCAGTGCTGTTGGGCAACCGAAAGAGACAACGGGCAGTTCTTTCTACAGGAAACTTAGATTTTGGGGCGCTTTCGCTGTTCCCAAGTTAGCCTGACATTTTATCTGTTCGTAGACTTGGCAGATGCCTCGCTTGCGCTTGCTTTGGCCTGCGTTTCGCTGGGTGGCAAGACAGAGCCGCCAGCAAGCAAGAATTTCTGAGGATCTTGTGGCGTGCCATCGGCCAAAACCTCAAAATGCAGGTGCGGCCCGGTCGAGCGCCCGGTTGAGCCAACCGCAGCGATTTTTTGACCGCGCTTGACCAAATCGCCTTTTTTCACAAAAGTCGTGGAGGCGTGAGCATAGCGCGTGATCAAGCCTTTGCCATGATCGACTTCCACCATATTGCCGTAGGCGGCATGGTATTCCTGCACGACGACGACACCGCCAGCGGCCGCCAAGATTGGCGTGCCAGGGTCGGCTTGAAAATCTAAGCCAGTGTGCAAAGCAGATCGCCCAGTGATCGGATCGATGCGAAAACCAAAAGGTGAACCCAAGTGTGAACCGGGTACAGGCTGCGCTGTGGGCAGCATGATCTTGGCAATTTTTTGATCAAACAAACGCGATTCCATCACGGTGAGTAAATCTGCTTTGGTGTTGCTCATGGCTTCCAAATCAGCCAAAGTTTTGTTGAGCTCTTCAAGAGACAACGGACGATTACCCACCAATACGCCGCCTTGTCCAGGTGCTGCTTTGGCGCTGGCTGGAACAGGCACGCCAGCGAGCTGAGAGACGCGTTCGGTCAGGGCCTCAAGCTGCAGCACTTTGGCCTGTAGCTCGCCCACTTTCTTGGCCATCACATCGATGTTTTCCCGCATAAAGCGATCACGCTGCTCAAACTCGTCTTTCACCACCATTTTCACCAAGGTGCCGATCACGGGCCAGCCCTCGCGCGCGCCTTTGAGGAAGACGAGGTGATACAGACCTACTGCGACCAACATCAAAGCGAGAGAAGCCGCTAAACCGGCCAAAATAAGCTTCGTGCCGCTTAAATGCAAAGGCCTGGATTTCGCGAGCCAGGCATCCGTGATAATC
>JANMFP010000582.1:0-3074 GCA_031378135.1 Variovorax sp.
AACTTGCGGCCACAGCCTTTGCATTCATCGTCGCCTTGGCTGGTGGAGCAAATCGCAATGCAGGGTGTATCGGGCGTGCTCTCATACCAAGTCAGCCAGGCATCCATAGCGCGTTGCGGCATAGAAAATTCGCTGGCGCGATCTTGTTTGTGAAACACCAGCAAGGCATAAATTTCTGCGAGTGCGCGCAGTGGCGCAGCCAAACTCACGCCATCGGGCGAAGGGCTTTTGATGCGCCAATAGTTGATGGCCGCTTCAATATCGCTGATGTGAATGCCCACCGGCGTGGTGCGGAAGGGGTCGTGTAGGGCATCAGTCATGGCGGTATAGGTGGGTGGGGGATGATACCCTTTTAAGCGGCTAGCGCCACATAAACATTCTGCACATCATCATTGCCATCAATTGCTGCGAGAAACGCTTCCACTTCTTCTAATGCGGCTGCGTCAAGCGATGCTGCACTCACCGGATTTTTGGGCTTGTAGCCCAGCTTGGCTGAGAGCACATTAAAGCCTTGCGCGGGCAGGGCGCGGCTCACGGCATCTAAATCTGCGGCATCGGTGATAAAGATCGCGGTGTTGTCTTCCGCATTTAACTCAAAATCTTGCGCGCCAGCTTCAATCGCTGCCAATTCAGCATCGGCCTCTGAGTTGGGCTCAGCTTCAATCATGCCCACATGATCAAAATCCCAAGCCACCGAGCCGCTTGTGCCAAGCTGGCCTTTGCGAAACAACACGCGTACCTCGGAGGCCGTGCGGTTGAGGTTATCCGTCAAGCACTCGACCATGAGCGCCACCTGATGCGGTGCGAAGCCTTCGTAGATCACATGGGAGTAATTCACGGCATCGGCCCCGGTGCCTGAGCCTTTTTTGATCGCGCGCTCAATCGTGTCTTTGGGCATCGACACTTTGCGCGCCTGTTCGAGTGCCATGCGCAGCTTGGAATTGCCCGCAGGATCCGCGCCGCCTTTGGCAGCGACGACGATATCCTTGGCCAAGCGGCCGAAGATTTTTCCTCTGGCGTTGGCTGCGAGTTCTTTGCCTTTGGCTTTCCATTGCGCGCCCATGTGTGAATCCTTTAGTTAAATAGCTGTGTGTCGTGGCCTAAAAACTGCCTCGCTTTGCCGAAATGCCCACAGCCGATAAAAGGCTCGGGCGCTCGCAAAGCAGACAGCGGCGAAGGGTGATTGGCCGTCAAGATCAAATGCCGATGATCCGTATTGTGCCGCGCGATCAAAGCTTGCTTGGCCTGCGCATGGCCGCCCCAGAGCAAAAAGGCAACAGGCGTGAGCTGTTGAGCGCATGCATCGATGATGTTATCGGTGAGGTGCTCCCAGCCTTTCTTGGCATGGCTTGCGGGCTGGCCGTCTTCTACAGTCAACGTAGTGTTGAGCAAAAGAATGCCTTGCGTGGCCCAATGCATCAACGAGCCGTGCGAAGCTGGAGGAATGCCTAAATCGCGCTGCCGTTCTTTGAACATATTGCGCAAACTCGGCGGTATTTTGATGCCCTGCGCCACAGAGAAAGCCAAGCCCTCGGCTTGCCCCGCGCCATGAAAAGGATCTTGACCTAATATGACGACGCGCACATCTTTCAAGGCAGTGAGCGTGAGTGCTTTGAAAGGCTCGGGCGGGTAGATCGCCGCCTTGGCAGCGAGGCGAGTTTGTAGAAAATTTCCTAGCGATTGACCTTGCGCACTGTGCAAAAAATCTTGCACGATGGGCTTCCAATCGGCGTGTACATCCGTGGTTGAGAGAGCGCCTTGCCAAGTGGCTTGGATAGCGTTTTTCTCGTCTAAATCTGAGAATAAATCACTCATATTGCCATCTAGCCGGCATATTGATTGCGCAGAGTGCTATTAAATAAATAGTAATCAATGCTCGGTTCAAGCAAACAACTCAGCCAGCGCCAAGCCCGGATCATCCGCGCGCATGAAAGCCTCGCCCACCAAGAAGGCATGCACATTCGCGCCCCTCATGCGCTGCACATCGGTTTTGCCAAGAATGCCGCTCTCGGTCACGAGCAATACATCTTTGGGCACATCTGAAGCCAAGGAAAGCGTGGTGTCTAGCGTCACATCAAAAGTGCGCAGATTGCGATTGTTGATACCGAGCATGGTTTTGCTGGGCACATTTTTCAGCTTCAAAGCACGATCCATCTCCGCGCGATCATGCACCTCCACGAGCACGGCCATATCGAGGCTCAAAGCACACTCTTGCAGATCGGCCATTTGCGCATCATCCAAACACGCGGCAATCAGCAAAATGCCATCGGCTCCCATGGCGCGCGATTCATAAATTTGATACGGCTCAATCATGAAATCTTTACGCAGCACAGGCAGCTCGCATGAAGCGCGGGCCAGCTTTAAAAAATCGGGCTCGCCTTGGAAAAACTGGCGATCCGTGAGCACGGAGAGGCAGGCGGCTGAGATAATTTTTGCTTTTGCGGCATCGCTCAACCTGCCCGTTTTTTCCTCTTTCATGATCGCCGCTGTGTTGCCCAGAGCATAACTTTGCGCGATATCCGCTGGATCAAAGTCATCCCGCAAGACGCCTTTGGAGGGCGAGGCTTTTTTCACCTCGGCAATGACTGCAGCTTGGCCATGGGCGATTTTGCTGCGCATCGCACCCACAAAATCTCGCACGATCACGCGGCTGAGCGCATCGGCGCGCATGGCTTCTGGCGAAATCCTTTGCTTTGCAGCAGCAATTTCTTCGCGCTTTACTTCAATGATTTTTTTGAGAATGTCAGACATGCTTGCATTATCGCTGCATGCCTGCTTTGATGATTCAGTGGCGCAGCGGCATGATGTGTGCGGCATCAATCGGCACACTGAGCGTGATGTCGCCACCCGTGTTGATTTGCATCGCGGCGAGTTGCGCGGTGGGTAGGTTCAGTTGAATCGAATCTTGTGTCTTTTGAACGGCTAAGCGGCACAGGCTGATTTCGCCCAAAGGCAGCATTTCTTCAACGGTGCAACGCAGGTGATTGGCGTCAGCGGTGTGTGCTTCTGTCTTCGCGATCACTTGCAGTTCTTCGCCAGCAAGCACCCAGGTGACTTGCGTGCCGCTCTCGATC
>JANMFP010000465.1:0-3430 GCA_031378135.1 Variovorax sp.
GCTGGCGTCTCAACCACGCAGAGCTTGGCTGCGTCGCGCGTTGAATCCATACAAGTGTTGCAAACCTCAAGCTCAGTAAATGTGTGGCAGCGCTGGCAATGCTTAACCGCGTTGACTGCGCCCTCCAAAGAGCGCGCCAAAAGCACTGCGCCATCACGGTCATGCTGCATCAAGTGATAAGCCATCCGTGCAGCAGATTTGGCCCCTACCCCAGGCAAGCGGCGCAGGGCTTCAATCAGGCTGGAGAGGCTGCTGGTGTCTTGCATGAGGGTTAGTTAATAAAGAGAAAGGTATTCGAATCTTTAAAAAGGCAATTTCATCCCCGCTGGCATTGGCATGCCAGCCGTGAGTTTGCCCATCTTTTCCTGCGAGGTTTCTTCCGCCTTGCGCACAGCCGCATTGAAGGCCGCAGCCACCAAATCTTCGAGCATGTCTTTGTCGTCGCCCAGAAGTGACGGATCGATTTCTACTCGCTTGACATCGTGTTTGCAGGTCATCGTGACTTTGACCAAGCCCGCGCCTGATTCGCCAGTGACTTCGATGTTGCCCAGCTCATCTTGAGCTTTCTTCATGTTGTCTTGCATGGCCTGAGCTTGCTTCATCAGGCCGGCGAGTTGTCCTTTGTTAAACATATCTTTCCTTCTTTCAAAATCTAAAAAATGTGATGGCAATCCGGTCAGACTGCTTTAATGCTTCCGGCAACGATTTTCGCACCCCAATCGGCAACCAGAGATTGCACCCATGGATCTTGCGTGATCAAGGCCTCGGCCTGCTTTTGCCGCGCTTCTATTTTTGCCGTGTTTCGCTTGGCCCAAGAATCCTGCACCGGGCCCACCTCAATCACCAAAGCCTCGCTGCGGCCAAGATTTTGCAGCGCGGCTTGCAGCTCGTCTCTGGCGTTATCGCTCTTGAGGCTTGGCTGGCCGATGCGTAGCGTCAGGTGCGATGCGCCCTTTTCCACACACTGGCTTTGCACCGCAAGTTGCTGCACCAAGCCCTGCACCGCTTGCGCATCCAAGAGCTGCTGCACCAATTGCACCCAAGCCTCGTGATGCGCATCGGGCGCCACGGCTGCGATCCGCGAATCCAGCCGGCTGCTGCCCGCGCCCTGCTCGCGGATGGGGACGGCCATGAGGGTGGAAGCCGCTGCAGGAGCAGGTGTTGGAGCTGCTGCAAGCGCAGGTGTTGGAGCTGCTGTCGGAGCAAGTGGGGGAGCTAGCGGAGGAGCTGAAAAAGGAGTGGGGGGCGCTATTATTTCAGTAGCGCTCCACGTAGATTCTATGCCGGCTACTGGCTGTTTTTGCTCCAAAATAAGGGTTAAAACTGGTTTTGCAGCCTGTTCTTCTGCGGGTGCTGGCGAAGCCATGGCAGGAGATGCATCCGAAGCGCTTGCTGCTACAGGCTGAGCTGGCGCAGCCTCTTCAGTCTTCAGGCTTTTTTTTTCAGCCTCTTTTGCAGTTTCTGCTGCTGCTCCGTTGCCTAAACCACGACTCGCATTGGCACTGGCACTCGCACTTTGATTCATATTCGCTGGGCGAAACCCTTTGGGTTTGAACGCAAACAGCCGCAGCAAGCTCATGGTGAGGCCGGTGTATTCGTCAGGCGCCAAGCCCAACTCGCCTCGGCCGTGGATGGCTATGCTGTACAAAAGCTGGGTTTCATCGGCTGGCATCAGGTCTGCCAATCGAGCGATTTCCACGGCTTCGCTGTCTTGCACATCATGGCTGCCCGGTACGGTTTGGCACACGGCCATGCGCTGCAATATGCTGGCCATGTCTTCCAACGTCGAAGCCGCTGACAGCCCGTTATCGCGCAGTGCATTGGCAACCTCAAACACCGTTTTGCCATCGCCGATCGCCAGCGCTTCGATCAGGCGAAACACATAGCTGCGATCCACCGCGCCGAGCATTTGCCGCACGTTGGCCTCATTCAAAGCACCTGCACCAAAAGCTATGCCTTGATCGGTGAGCGAGAGCGCATCGCGCATTGAGCCGCGTGCGCCACGAGAAATCAAGCGCAGCGCGCCATCATCAAACTGCACATTCTCCTCAGCCAGCACCTTCTTCAAATGCGCATGCACCGTCTCAGGTGCCATCGGGCGCAGGCTAAATTGCAAGCAGCGCGAGAGCACTGTGACCGGGACTTTTTGCGGATCAGTCGTTGCTAAAACGAACTTCAAATACTCGGGTGGCTCCTCCAGCGTCTTGAGCATGGCGTTAAAAGCCGTGTTCGTGAGCATGTGAACCTCATCGATCATGAAGACTTTGAAGCGGCCTTGAACGGGTTTGTAAACCGCCTGCTCCAGCAGGCTTTGCACCTCATCCACGCCGCGATTAGATGCCGCATCGAGCTCGGTGTAATCCACAAAGCGCCCCGCATCAATCGCTCGGCACATCTCACACACACCGCAAGGCTCAGCGGTAATCCCGCCCTGCCCGTCTGTGCCCACGCAATTGAGCGATTTGGCCAGAATTCGGGAAACGGTTGTCTTGCCTACACCGCGCGTTCCAGTAAACAGATAAGCATGATGCAAACGCTGCTGCGTGAGCGCGTTCGACAAGGCCTGCACCACATGCTCCTGGCCCACCATTTCGGTGAAGCTCTTCGGGCGATATTTGCGGGCAAGGACGAGATAAGACATGCGCTCTGATTCTATCTCGGGAAGCTGGTCAAATTCCCATGAAAAAAGCTCCTGAGTAGGAGCTTTGTGAAGCGTGTGGCAGGAAAGGACTAACGGTAATGGCCTGTGTAGCCAATGCTCACCACGTTGCCAGTGGCGCGATAACCATGCGGGTGCACATAGCGTGGCGCGGGATAAGCCAAATGCTGCGACTGCAAATGTGGGTGCAAGTGCGAATGAGCATGTGGGCGCGGATAGGCAGCATAGTGAGGCGCAGCATACACAAGCACGGGCGCGGGGCGAACGTAGACCACAGGAGGCTGCTGCACATACACGGTGGAGCTTTCCACGATGACAGGTTGCGTGTAAACCGGGGCTTGCGTGATCGGGCGCACGAATACGGGAGCAGGTTGCACTTGCACCGGCGCAGGCGCTGTCACTGGCGTCACGGAGAGCTGCACAAACGGGCCAGGGTCTTGCGGCATTTGCACTTGATACTGCTTGCCATTGAACTCATAGACCACGTTGTAAGCAATTGGGCGGTTTTCATAGAAGGTTTGGGTGTTGCAGCGCTGCACGTTTTGCGTGCTGGCTTGTTGCTGGCCGCCTTCGATCCTGTCGCCAAGAATTGCGCCACCAAAAATGCCAATCATCGTGGCGGCCGCGCGGCCTGAGCCATTACCTATCGCATTGCCCGCTGCACCACCGGCTATACCGCCAATCAATGCACCTGCACCAGACTTGCTGCTGCTCTGCGTCACCACCTGCTCTTGCGTGCACACTTGGCGCGGCACAGCCACCTGCTGGATC
>JANMFP010000603.1:0-4363 GCA_031378135.1 Variovorax sp.
TGCGCCATCGGTGAGGGTCTGCAGAATGAAAGGCTGGCTTTGCTCGCGGCCGGTGATTTGTAGCATCAGTGCATCATGGGCTTTGAGTGCATCAAGATTTTTAGGAATGCCGCGCGCTTTCAAATAGCTGGGCGCGGCGCAGAGCAGCAGGCGAATCGGCCCGAGCGGGCGAGCAACGAAAGCCGCATCGCTGAGCGCCCCCACGCGAATGCCCACATCCATGCGCTTGGGGATCAGCGGCGTGGAGTCTTCGCTGAGCTCTAGCTCTAACATAATCTCAGGATGACGCTGGTAAAACTTCGGCAGCAGCGGAATCAAATACTGAAAAGCCACAGGTGAGACGATCGTCGCTCGCACTTTTCCGCTGGCTGATTTCGCATCGCTGGAAACCTCTTTGCAGGCCATATCGAGCTGGGCGAGCGGCCCTTGGCATTGCTCTAAAAATGATTGGCCTTCGGGCGTGAGCGTGAGCGCGCGGGTGCTGCGGGCGAGCAGGCGCACATTCAAGGCTTGCTCCAAACGGCTGATGTTTTGGCTCACAGCCACGGCGGAAATGCCCAGCTCACGAGCAGCCGCCGCGAAGCTGCCGAGCTCAGCGGTGCGGGTGAAATTCAAAATGCCTCGGAGGCTTTGCATGGTGTGATGATAAACCTGAAGCCACAGATTACAAAGCTTATATTTGGTATCTATGAAGTATTACTGCGGTTTTCAAATGCTTTTCATTCATTTAAAGTGACTTCACCTGATCCTCAACCCTTCAAATTCAAGCGAAAACCCACCATGCAAATCGAATCTAGCATCCTCATCAAAACGCCTGCCAGCACCATCTACGCGTTATACGCTGACGTCGCCAATTGGAACACTTGGGATCCCGATCTCAAATCATCCTCCATCGATGGCGCATTTGCCAATGGCACAACCGGCGAAGTCGTCCCCAAAGGCGGCCCCAAATCCAAGGTCGTGTTCAGCAACATCGTGCCGAACAAGAGCTTTAGCGTGGAGTGCAAACTGCCTCTGTGCAAAATGCGCTTTGAACATGAGTTGCTCGCACAAACCGACGGCAAAAGCAATGGCACAACAGCCACACACCGCGTCGTGTTTGAAGGCTTGCTCGCGCCCTTGTTTGGCCGCTTGATCGGCTCGGGCATGCGCAAAACTTTGCCGCATGCGATGGAATCTTTGAGACAAGCTGCGGAGGCTCGCAGCGCTTGAAGGCTGGCACTAAGCTGGCTCCAAGCAGGTGCAGCAACATGCGATGATTCAAGCATGACGACCACGCTTCATGCTCTGAACTACACCCTGCTGTTTGCCGGCCTGTGCGCCCTGCTCCAATGCCTGCTCACAGCCTTGGTGATCGCGCGGCGCACGCAAGCCCGAATCTCTTTGCTTGATGGTGGTGACAAGCCGCTCATCCAACGCATCCGCGCTCACGGCAATTTCATCGAAACCGCGCCCATGGCCTTGCTGCTGCTGGCTTTATTGGAATTCAATGGCATGGCGACTTGGGCGGTGATTGGTTTTGGCTCGATGCTAGTGATCGGCCGTGTCTTGCATGCCATCGGCCTCATCAACAGCCGCCTGCGCTGGGCGCGCTTGGCAGGCATGCTGATGACGCTGTTTGTGATCAGCATACAAGCGGCATGCTGTTTGTGGCTGTTTGCGAAGGTTTAAAGCTTGAAGTCTGCTGCTTGAACTGCGTTGATCGCTTGTGTCAATCAGCGCCGATCAGCACTTTTTCGGCTGTTGTCGTAATACTCAGGCGGTTTTTTCTTCACCCAGGCGATGAACGATGCGATGGCTTCTTGCTCGCGCAACGCAACCCAAGAACAAAAGTTCTTCGCCAACTCTTTCTCACTGAAAGTCGCGTGAATTTTGCGGTGGCAAATGCGATGAATGAAATATTTTTCTCGCCCGCCTTGGCTTTTGGGCAGCAAATGATGTTCATCGATGCTTTTGCCAGCGATCAATGGCCTGTCGCACAGCGGGCAAGCGCCCAGAGGCTCGGCTGGATGCCCCAAAGGCTGCTCGCTGCGCAAAGACCGCTTGCCCACCATCGCTCAGCTGCTCACTGTTGATTTTTCATTTTTTTAACGAAAATGGCAGTTAGCCGGCATGAAACATACGCGTAGCGCTATCAATTCAGTAGTAAAAACAATGCAGCTTACAGCTTGCCTGCCACCCAAGCTTGCACGCTTGCGAGTGCTTCAGGCAATTTAGAAGCATCCGTGCCGCCGGCCATCGCCATATCGGGCTTGCCGCCGCCTTTACCGCCCACTTGGCCTGCGACGAAATTCGCCAGATCGCCGGCCTTGACTTTTCCGATGCTGTCTTGCGTCACGCCCGCTGCGATTTGCACCTTGTCGCCATCCGTTGCAGCGAGCACGATCACGGCGGTTTTGAGCTTGTCTTTGAGCTTGTCTATCGTGTCGCGCAGCGCCTTCGCATCTGCGCCTTCAAGCTTAGCTGCGAGCACTTTGATGCCTTTGATATCGACCGCAGAGCTCACCAACTCATCACCTTGGTTGGAGGCGAGCTTGCCTTTGGCCTGCGCCAATTCTTTTTCCAGCTCTTTGACTTGCGCCTGCATAGCGGCAATGCGGTTGCCCAGCTCATCCGGCGATGATTTCAGCATGCCAGCGGCCTTGCTCACGGTGGCCTCCAAGTGCTGCACAAACTCTAAAGCGCCCTGCCCCGTCACAGCTTCCACGCGGCGCACGCCAGCGGCCACGCCGCTTTCGCCCACGATTTTGAACAAGCCGATATCGCCCGTTGCTTTGACGTGTGTGCCGCCGCACAGCTCGGTGGAGCTGCCAATGGAGAGCACGCGCACTTCATCGCCATATTTCTCGCCAAACAGCATCATCGCGCCCGTGGCTTTGGCCGCTTCAATCGGCATCACTTTGGCGCTCGCTGCGGCGTTGGCTAAGATCTCGATGTTCACAATGCGCTCAATCTCCGCAATTTGCGCATCCGTCACCGGCGCATTGTGCGCAAAGTCAAAGCGCGTGCGATCCGCCGTCACTTCGCTGCCTTTTTGCTGCACATGATCGCCCAGCACTTCGCGCAGAGCTTTGTGCATTAAGTGCGTGGCACTGTGGTTGCGTATGGTGCGGTCTCTTGCTTCTTTGTTGACTTTTGCCGTGACGCTATCGCCTACTTTGATCACACCTGCATGCACATAGCCATGATGCCCAAACACATCAGCTTTGATTTTTTGTGTGTCCAGTGTGGCGAAAATCGTGCCTTCAGCAGAACCTTGGCCATGCAGCAAACCTTCATCACCCGCTTGGCCGCCGCTCTCAGCATAGAAAGGCGTGGTGTCGAGTACGACAATGCCGTTTTGACCAGCTTTTAGCTCGGTAGCCGGCATACCCTCGTGATAGAGTGCTATCACTTTTGCAGTAGCCTCTAATTTTTCGTAGCCCACAAAGGTGTTCAAAGCGCCGGTGTATTCCAGCGCTTTGTCCATCTTGAATTTGCCTGCGGCGCGGGCTTGCGTTTTCTGCTGCTCCATCGCCACCTTGAAACCAGCCTCATCCACAGTCAAACCACGCTCGCGGCATACATCCGCGCTCAAATCAAGCGGAAATCCATACGTGTCGTGCAGCTTGAAAGCCACATCGCCGGGCAACACCTTTGCACCGCCCGCCAACGCCCCATCCAAAATCTCCATGCCATTGGCCAGCGTCTCATAAAAGCGCTCTTCTTCCACTTTGAGCACATCCATCACGCGCTGCGCTTGCGCTTTCAAGCTCGGATACGCATCGCCCATGAGCGCCACCAAATCAGGCACCATTTTGTGGAAAAACGGCGTTTTGCGGCCCAGCTTATAACCATGGCGAATCGCGCGGCGCACGATGCGGCGCTGCACATAGCCACGCCCTTCGTTCGAGGGAATCACGCCGTCAGACACCAAGAAGCTGGTGGCGCGGATGTGATCCGCGATCACGCGCAGGCTCGGGTTGTTCAGATCAACGGGCACATCTTTGCCAAACACTTCGCGCGAAGCCGCTGCAATCAGCTTTTGGAAAATATCAATCTCGTAATTGGAATGCACGCCTTGCAAAATCGCCGCCAAGCGCTCCAAACCCATGCCGGTGTCTACGCAAGGCGCGGGCAGCTTGGTGATGCTGCCATCAGCAGCCATGTTGAACTGCATGAACACATGGTTCCAAATCTCAATGAATCGATCACCATCTTCATCCGGGCTGCCGGGTGGGCCGCCGGGAATGTGCGGGCCATGATCGAAGAAGATTTCTGAGCAAGGGCCGCATGGCCCGGTATCAGCCATCATCCAAAAATTATCTGACTTGTATTTGCCGCCTTTGTTATCGCCAATGCGCACCACGCGCTCGGGCGGCAG
>JANMFP010000634.1:0-2343 GCA_031378135.1 Variovorax sp.
GAAAACCATGCCATACGCTTTGTGCCGCAATCGGCGCTGCCGGAAGGCATGGCCTACGAAGCCTTCATTTTTGAGACAAAAACCATTCCCACGCGCACTAACTTGCATGATTTTTTCAATGGTTTGGCTTGGTTGCGCTTCCCAGCCATCAAAACCAAGCTCAACGCACTGCAATACGCAGAAATCCAAAAAAATGGCGTGCCATCTCTGCGCGGCCCGTTACGAGATGCGCTCACCCTGTTTGATGAAAACGCTGCATTTCTTTGCACTGATTTACATGCGCCTGTGATTGCTGCACTGCGCGCGCATGATTGGCAAACCGCTTTTCAAACCCATCGCCACTTACTCACCGCGCATCCACCCATCCTCTTTGGCCATGCGCTTCTAGAAAAGCTGGTCTCGCCCTATAAATCCATCGTTGCCCACATCTTTCCTGCGCAAAATGCAATGAATTCAGAAGCAAGAGACTCAACGGTGGCAGATTTTCTGAGCGAAGACAGCTTGATTCCAAAGCCTTTTGTGCCACTACAAGTGCTCGGCGTGCCTGGCTGGTGGGTAGCGAACGAGAGCCTTGATTTCTACACCGACAATACGGTCTTTCGGCCGCCGCGCTCTTGATTTTTAACGTTAAGGCCTTACCATTCGGCCTGTCGGCACACCTTCGTGCGCTGTTTTTGAAAACCTCTTATGAAACGTGTTCTTTTATTCCTTGCAACCAACCTTGCTGTGATGGTGGTGCTGGGCATTGCCGCCAGCTTGCTTGGCGTGAACAAATTCCTCACACCCAATGGGCTGAACATTGGCTCTTTGATGGGCTTCTCGCTGCTCATGGGCTTTGGCGGCGCTTTCATCTCGCTGCTCATGAGCAAGCCCATGGCCAAATGGAGCACCAGCGCGCGCGTGATCAACGCACCTGGCACAACGCCACAAAATGGCGACGAGGCTTGGATCATCGGCACGGTGCAAAAATTCGCCGATAAGGCAGGCATCGGCATGCCCGAAGTCGCAATTTACGACGGCGAACCCAATGCTTTTGCCACGGGCGCATTCAAAAATTCCGCGTTGGTGGCTGTCTCCACGGGTCTGCTGCAAAGCATGACGAAAGAGGAAGTGGAGGCCGTGATCGGCCACGAAGTGGCTCACGTCGCCAATGGTGATATGGTCACGATGACGCTTATTCAAGGCGTGATGAATACTTTCGTTGTGTTCCTCTCACGCGTGATCGGCTACTTCGTCGATAAAGTGATCCTGCGCAACAACAACGATGGCCCGGGTATCGGTTATTACGTGACGACCATCGTGCTTGACATCTTGCTGGGCTTCGTTGCGGCCATCATCGTGGCATGGTTCAGCCGCCAACGCGAATTCCGCGCGGATGCGGGCGCAGCAAACTACATGGGCCAAAGCCGCAGCATGCAAAACGCGCTGGCGCGCTTAGGCGGCTTGGCTCCTGGCGAATTGCCCAAGAGCATGGCAGCGATGGGCATTGCAGGTGGTTTGGGCAAACTGTTCTCCACACATCCACCGATGGAAGAGCGCATCGCACGCTTGCAGCAAAGCAAGATTTAAAAGATCTGCCTTCGACGAGCCCGCCCGCACGATGTGTCGGCGGGCTTTTTTGTTCGCGCAGCCACTAAAATCAAAGCATGCGCTTCCTCGAACAACTTCAAGCCGCCCAGAATCAAAATCAATCCATGCTGTGTGTCGGCCTCGATCCTGAGCCCAGCCGTTTTCCCGGCGCCCTCAAAGGCAACGCCAACAAAATTTATGATTTTTGCGCTTCAATAGTGGATGCCACTGCGGATGCAGTGATTGCCTTCAAGCCACAAATCGCCTACTTCGCAGCGCACCGCGCCGAAGGCCAACTCGAGCGCTTGATGGAACACATGCGCAGGGTCGCGCCGAATGTGCCGATCATCTTGGATGCCAAACGCGGCGACATCGGCTCAACCGCTGAGCAATACGCCATTGAAGCCTTTGAGCGCTATGGCGCAGATGCCGTCACGCTCTCACCCTTCATGGGTTTTGATTCCGTGCAACCCTATTTGAAGTATCACGACAAAGGAGCCTTCCTTCTTTGCCGCACCTCCAACAAAGGCGGCGATGATCTGCAAAACCAACGCTTCGCCTCCATCGAAGGCCGGCCTCTTTTGTATGAGCATGTTGCCAAGCTCGCTCAAGGCCCATGGAATTTCAACGGCCAACTCGGGCTGGTGGTCGGTGCAACCTACCCGAATGAGATTGAGCGTGTGCGCAGCATTGCACCCACCTTGCCTCTGCTGATTCCTGGCGTGGGCGCGCAGGGCGGTGACGCAACGGCCACTGTGCGCGCGGGCTGGCGCG
>JANMFP010000013.1:0-12163 GCA_031378135.1 Variovorax sp.
ATTGGTTTTTTCAAAGAAGGGCTGCATGCGCTTGTCCGCAAGTAAATCTTTGAGAAATTCATCCATCAAGGCCGACATGCCGGCTTGCTCGCCGAAGGCTTTGTAGAGGCTGTCGTCTGCTTTGGCGGGGATAGATATAAACGCGATGGAGACGATCAGAGAGAGAAGAAGTTTTTTCATAGTGAATCCTTAGAAAGCCACTTGAGCGGAAAGATATGTGCCAGTTTGGCGGCGCTTGGCCGTGGTGGCCGGTACGATTTGGCCGAGATCGACATAGGCCAAGGTGAGCGAGAGATTCTTGACTGGCTGCCATGCAATAAAGATGTCTTTCCAATCGTTAGAGCGCAGGCCATCAGAGAGGCCAGCGGCGTTGCCTGCTGCTTGCAAACGATTGGACATCTTGCGATATTCCACGCCTACAGCTAAATCCTTGCGCAGTAGCAACGCGAGGGAGATTTCTGGCAAGACCTCATAGCTGTTTTTTGCGCCACCTAAGCTTGCACCAAAACCGAGCAAGCCATTTTGATTGGCTTTGGTGGCGCGCAAAGTACCGTTCACCAAAATACCTTGGGCGAGAAAGAGCTTGGTCGCGCTCACATAAAAGTCTGTGCCGCTGCGCTTGGCACCCAGCGTATCCAGCGTGGGATCAAGCGCGCTTGAAGCCAAGCGCTTCGCTTGCACGCCTACTGCAATCGCCGGCATGAGGCTATCACTGTCCAAGACAGCATCGCCCGCCACACGCACTTTGATGCCCAAAATATCTTGCTTCAAACGCAGGCCGGGCGCACCAAGAAGCACGCCAGTGATCCCAGTGTTGAGATCCTGTTGAGCCAAGGATATTTCCACGCGCTCATTCCAGCCCAGCGCAGCGCCATAGGTGCTCAGGCCGTAATCTCGCGTGTTGACGCGGGTGGCATGTGCGGTGAAGCCAATTTCCCCTTCCGTGGCTAAGCTGCCAATCACCGCCCAAGGCGTGAGCCCGCCACCGGCTGCGCCATCCACCGTGCTCACGCCCCCCGTGAGCAGCAGTTTTCCAGTCTCAGAATAGGCAATAGCCGGCATAAAACCTGCGCAAGATGCTATTGAAAGCATAGTGAACGCAGAGCGCCAAGAAGTTTTTGATGGATGCATATCAGTTTCCTTTTTTGTAACGACCTATGCACTACGCGCCAGCTGTACTTTTGGATGCACGATAAATTTTTGAATCCAATCCAACTGATCTCCCGTATTGCAAGGGTCTGGACAACAAACCTCATTTTTTATTTTCTGGAGAACTTTTATGAATCTCATTTCTTCACGCCGTGGTTTCATGGGCAACACCGGCAAGCTCTCTGCCCTTGGGCTCGCCTTGCTGGGTGGCAATGTGGCACTAGCGCAAGGTATGGCAGGCGATGCCGCCAAAGATGCTGGCATCCTCAATGTGGCTTTGGCCTTAGAGCATGAAGCCATCAACGCTTACCAACTCGGCGCAATGAGTGGCCTGCTACAAAAACCGGTGCTTGATATCGCTGTGAGTTTCCAGTCGCATCACAAAGCACACCGCGATGCCTTGATTGCCACGATTGAAAAGCTGGGTAGCCGACCAGTGGCAGAAAAGAAGCTTGACGATTACGCCAAAGCTCTGAAAGCAGACACACTCAAAAACCAAGCCGATGTGCTGGATCTGGCAGCGCGTTTGGAGCTGGGCGCAACCAATGCTTATCTCGGCGTGATCCCTGCTTTTATCAGCAAAGATTTGGCCAAAGTCGCAGCACGCCTCGCTGCCGATGAAACCATGCACTTCACCATTCTGACCAACGCACTGGGCCGCCCCTTGCCAGCTGGCGCTCTGAGCTTCGGAGCCTGATGTGTTTTTTCATGGCACTCCCGAGTTGATGCACTGCCTGCCGCCCTCAAGGGCAGGCTTAGCGCTCGGCACCATGCGCATGGCATGGTGGCTGAGCGCCTTTTTTGCAAGCGTCTTGTTTGCAAACGCACAGGCGCAGAGCAAAGAAACGGCCAGCGCAGTGGCACCCTCTGCAGTGACCCCTGCCGTAAGCTCTGTAGCAAGGGGCCTGGCCATCTACACCGCCAAATGCAGCGCATGCCACAGTGTGGATGAAAACCGAGTTGGCCCCTCGCATGCAGGCGTGCTCGGGCGGCAGGCGGGCAAAGTCAAAGATTACGACTATTCAGAAGCGCTGACAAAGAGTAAAGTCGTCTGGAGCCGTACGAATTTAGAGCGCTGGCTCACTGACCCCGAAAAAGTGATTCCGGGGCAGCGCATGGGCTACCGACTCTCGCTGCCACAGGAGCGCGCAGATGTGGTGGCCTATTTAGCAAGCTTGTCTGCACCGAAGTAAGTTTTAAAAATTATCATCTGCATCATGACACCTGCCACCTCAGACGACCAACTCATCACCTGGCTAGAGCGCATTGCTGCCCAAGACAGTGCAGCTTTGCGCCAGCTCTACGACGCCACCAGCAGCAAGCTCTATGCCATTGCCATGCGTGTGGTGGGCAATGTGGAGCATGCAGAAGATGTGTTGCAAGAGGCTTACCTCACCATCTGGCGCGTGGCGGGCGATTATCGCGCGCCGCTCAGCCCGCCGATGGTGTGGCTCGGTGTGATCGTGCGCAGCAGGGGTTTGGATTTTTTGCGCCGCCGCAAGGCTGAGCGAGCACTGGCCGGCCAGCCCGTGGAAGACCTGGCAGACATACTTGCTGCTGATCAAGACAGCCCGATGGACATGCAAGATGCCAGTGAACAAGCCTCTGCGTTGCATGAATGCCTGCGCAAAATTGAGGCCAAGCAACGCCAAGTTGTCACCCTCGCCTATTTTCGTGATTTGAGCCAAAGCGAGCTGGCCGAGCAACTTAAATTGCCGCTCGGCACAGTGAAAACTTGGATGCGCCGCGGCCTCGAGCAACTTCGTACCTGCATGAATCACTACGCCTGAACGAGTAGCTTATGAATATCGCAAACAACCCTGAATTGCTCGACATGCTCGCCACACGCTATGCCGTGGGCATCATGCGAGGCGGCGCGCGCCGCCGCTTTGAATTTCACTCACGCCAAAGTGCCACTGTTCGCGCTCGCACTTTACTTTGGCAAGAAAGGATGCATGCCATCATGGAATTACCATCCCCCGTTCACCCCAGCCCTAACGTGTGGAAACGCATTGAGAACACCCTGAGCACTGTGCCAAAGCATGTGCTCCAAACCTCGCCGAAATTATTGAAATTGCAAAGCGCTGTGTTGCGCATGCGCAAGCAGTTGGCTTGGTGGCGCGCGGGCGCAGCATTCGCCGGCATCGCGGCTGTGGCCGGCACGCTGTTTTCCCTGCAAACATCGCAAAGCTTGGAAGGCCGCGGGCAGCAGATAGCGCAGCTCGAAAAGCAATTGATGCAGCAAGCCGCGCAGCAGCAAATTCAATATGTGGCCGTGCTTGCGGATGAGAAATCTGATGCCTCGGTCCTCGTGACTTTCGATCCCGATAAAAAGCGCCTCATCTTGCAGCGCGTCGGTGGCTACCAAGAAGCCTCTGATAAATCTTTGCAGCTTTGGGCTTTGCCGCCAGGCCAAGCACCTCAATCACTCGGTGTCATGGGTGGCGACAAAGTGCTCAAGCTCACGGCCGCGCCGGACGCCATCAAGAATGTGCCCACACTTGCGATCAGCTTAGAGCCCAAAGGCGGCGTGCCCAGCAGCACCGGCCCCACGGGCCCTGTGCTCTTCAAAGGCGCTTTGCTGCAAACTGTTCTGTAAAGCCACACACCGCTGCATCTGAAAGTGCTGCTCATGCGTAGCTCCTTTCATGATGGCTAGTTTCTGTTATTCCACAAGAGCTCCCGCTTGCTCTGGTTTTGTGCGTTCAAGGCACAATTCACGGGTGAGCAGTTTTCCCACACTCAAAGTTCAAACGCAGGCCAAGCAGGCGCCAGAAGCCGCCATGCTTGCGGCCTTGATTGCGCGCATGGCAAACGGCGAGGCGCAAGCGATGGCTGATTTGTACGACGCAAGCATCCGCTATGTCTACAGTCTCGTGCGCCGCTTTGCGCCCGATGATGCGAGCGCCCAAGACGTGACGCAAGAGGTTTATCTGCAAGCATGGCAACAAGCCAAGCGATTCGATGCACAGCGCGGCGCGCCGATGGCCTGGTTGCTCAATCTGGCGCGCAGTCGTGCGCTGGATGCTTGGCGCAAGCAGGCCAACAGTCCGGTTTTGATCTGCAGCGAATGGCTCGACCACGCAAACTGTGAGCTCGCAGATGCACTGCAGCCAGCAGATTTTTTAGCGGCCACCGACGACAAAGCCGCGATCCATCGTGCCTTGCAAACCCTGCCCGCCGCGACGCGCCAAATGCTCAGCTTGGCATTTTTTCACGACATGAGCCATGCAGAGATCAGTGCGCATCTCAGTCTACCGCTCGGCACAGTCAAAAGCACAGTTCGTCGTGCCCTGCTCGTTCTGCGCGAGCAATTACAACTTAGCGGCATGCCAACACAAGAACTCATCGCGCTAAATACTGAAGACACACCATGAAGACCCAAACCGCACTCACATCCGCATGGGCAGGCCAGCTTGCACAAAGCCTCTGCACCGTGCCAGCTTTAAGCCCGGAGGCCACCGCGCGCATCAAATCATCCTTGATGCAAAAAATTACTGAAGACCATTTGGTGCGCAATGTGCGCCTTGAAGAGGGCTGGGTGCTGCTTGGCAAGCGCATGCAAGCCAAGGTGCTGCACGACGATGGCGCGAACCTGTCTTGGTTGCTCAAGCTCTTGCCGGGTGGCAGCTTGCCGCGGCATGATCATGCCGATGGTGCCGAAGAATGCATGGTGCTGGAAGGCCAACTGCGCATCAATGGAGAGGTCTTCAAATCTGGTGATTACCAAATTGCTCTGCCCGGCTCGGTGCATCTCGACGTGTCTAGTGAGAATGGAAGCCTGGTGTTTTTGCGCTCACCTTCAAGCAGGCGCAAAGATTTGATGGGTGCTTGACCTCATCCAAGCCTTGGATTTAACTGCATCAACACAGCGTTGTAGTTCGCTGAATTACTTGGCCTCTGCAGGGATGGGCAAACCAGCGGCTGGCGGCTTCTTTCTTTTGGCTTCGCGCTCTTCAGCCAGAGCACGGCGCTCTGCGGCTTCCTTTTCTCGCTGAGCTGCTTGCTCACGGCTTTTTTGCATTTTCTCCGCTTGCCCAGGACGCTGCTCAGGCGCTACGTTAGCAGCAGGCTGCTGGCGTGGTTTGCCTTGCGGCACAGGCTCAGGTGCAGATGCATCGGCTGGTTTAGATTCATTGCTGGCCTGAGAGCTTTTGGCTGCCGCAGATTTTTTAGTTTCTCGCTCGGCTTGGCGTTGCGCGCGGCTTTCTTCGCGCTTCAAAGAATCTTGCATCGCTTTGCCGCGATCTTCAGTGCGCTTCAACTGCACCTCGGGTGAGGTGCGCTGATCCAAAGCCTTCACGCGATCAGCCGCTGCCCGCTTGCGCTGCACATCGTTGAGCGCAACCTCTTGACGCTTAAGATCCCGCATTTTTTCACTGTACTGATCACGCGCTTCGTTCAAACACGGCGTTACCGCTAGCTTTTGATAGCAGGCTTGCCGCTGCTGAGCGAGATTTTCTTTGATCTTAGCCCGCTCGCTATTGATGCGCCCGCGCTCAGCTTGCTCCTCCGCAATTTCTGCGGCTTTTTGAGCATTATTTTGCGCTCTAGCCGGCATATATATTGCGCCAGCAGCTACGAAAATAATAGCAATCAGTTTGAGTAAATAAGAAGAAAAACGTTGCTGCAACATGATGTCAATGTATCACCAAAGCGCATCATGACAGCCGCGTATCAACGATGCGCCGCTCTAGCGCCAGGAACTCTGCGCTTTGCATTTCATTCAGGCGCGAAGCAGTTCGTGGAAACTCATGCGCCAGCGGGCCTTCGGTGTAAAGCAGCTCGGGCGCTACGGCTGCGCTCATGATGAGCTTGCAGCGCCGGTCGTACAGAACATCAACCAACCACGTAAACCGCCGCGCCTCCGATGCATTTTTCACAAACATTTGCGGCACATCTGAGAGCATGATGGTGTGAAACTGCGTGGCCAGTTCCAAATAATCGTTTTGGCTGCGCGGCCCGCCGCAAAGCGTGCGGAAGTCAAACCACACCACCCCACCCGCTTTGCGCCGCGCCTTGATCTCACGAGCCTCGATGTGAAGAATAGGCTCTTCATCGCGGGCTTCAGCCAGCTCGGTAAAGGCTTGGTTCATCGCGCTATCTGCCGCTTCGCCCAGCGGCGTGTGATACATCGTCACTTTCTCAAACGTACGGCGGCGGTAATCTGTGCCGTTGTCTACATTGATCACTTGCATCTGCGCTTTGAGCAGCTCAATCGCGGGCAAGATGCGATCGCGGTGCAAACCATTCGGATACAAACCATCGGGCTGGAAATTACTCGTGGTCACCATGCCCACGCCGTTTTTGAACAGCGCATCCAACAAGCGATGCAAAATCATCGCATCCGTGATGTCAGCCACATGGAATTCATCAAAGCAAATCAGCTTGTAGCGCTTTGATATGCGTTTGCCAAGTTCATCCAACGGATTGACCGTGCCTTGCAAGCCAGCCAACTCGCGGTGGACTTCGCGCATGAACTCGTGAAAATGCAAGCGCGTTTTGCGCTGCAAGGGCACAGCGTTGAAAAAGCAATCCATGAGAAAGCTCTTGCCCCGCCCCACGCCACCAAACATGTACACGCCTTTGGGAATATCTGGACGGTTGATGAGTTTCTTAAAAGCGTTCGAGCGTTTTTCTTTGTAGGCCGCCCATTCATCAGCGCATCGCTGCAGCGCTTCTACCGCACGAAGCTGCGCAGGGTCGCTCGTGTACCCGCGCTGCTTGAGTTCGGCTTCGTAGGCTTGGGTGACTGACATGATTGAGGGAAAAATTCAACAGCCGGACGCAGAAGGCGCAAAGGTTACGCAGAAGACGCAAAAAAGAAAATACAAAAATAATTTATCATCACGCTAGTTCCACCAATGAAAATTGAAACCGAATTTTGGATTTCTTTTCTTCGGTCTTCTTTTGCGTCTTCTGCGTAACCTTTGCGTCTTCTGCGTCCGGTATTTTGTATTCTTTAGAAATTCAAAGTTCGCTTATCAACAGCCAAAGCAGCCTCTTTCGTCGCCTCAGACAGCGATGGATGCGCATGGCAAATGCGAGCGATGTCCTCAGACGAAGCACGGAACTCCATCGCCACCACGCATTCAGCGATCAGCTCGGAGGCCATAGGCCCCACGATGTGCACGCCCAAGATTTCATCTGTAGCAGCGTCAGCCAGCATTTTCACCATGCCTGTGGTGTCGCCCAAAGCCCGTGCGCGGCCATTGGCCATGAAGGGGAAAGTACCTGACTTGTAAGCGCGGCCTGCGGCTTTGAGCTGCTGCTCGTTTTGGCCAACCCATGCAATCTCTGGCGAGGTATATATCACCCAAGGCACGGTGTTGAAGTTCACATGGCCATGCTGGCCGGCAATGCGCTCGGCCACGGCCACGCCCTCTTCCTCGGCCTTGTGCGCCAGCATCGGCCCGCGCACCACATCGCCTACCGCCCAAACGCCGGGCAGATTCGTGCGGCATTCTTCATCCACCACCACCATGCCGCGCTCGTCAAGCTTGAGACCCACGGCTTCGGTATTCAAGCCAATCGTGTTTGCCGTGCGGCCGATTGAGATGATGAGCTTGTCCACATCCAAAGTCTTGGCTTCGCCGCTGGCCGTTGCGTAAGCCACAGACACGCCTTTTTTGCCAGACTTGATCTCGCCAACTTTCACGCCCAGCTCAATCTTCAAGCCCTGCTTGTCAAACGCTTTCTTCGCTTCCTTGGCAATCTGCTCATCCACAGCGCCTAAGAAAGTTGGCATGCCTTCAAGCACGGTCACTTCCGCACCTAAACGACGCCACACCGAACCCATCTCCAACCCGATCACGCCTGCGCCAATCACACCCAGCTTTTTCGGCACAGCGCCAATGCGTAGCGCGCCATCGTTCGACAAGATATTGACTTCATCAAACGGCGTACCCGGCATCGCGCGTGCGTTTGAGCCCGTGGCAATGATGATCTGCTTAGCAGTCATCACTTCTTCAGCAGCACCAGCGACTTTGATCTCGTAAGCCCCGTCTTTTGCGGCAACAAAAGACCCACGCCCGTGGAAAAATGTCACTTTGTTTTTCTTAAACAAATACAAAATGCCATCGTTGTTTTGCTTCACAACAGTATCTTTGCGCGCCAGCATCTTGCTCACATCAATGCTCAGATCTTTCAACCCAATCCCATGATCCGCAAAAGAATGCCCCGCATGCTCAAAATGCTCCGAGCTTTGCAGCAGCGCTTTTGAAGGAATGCAACCCACATTGGTACAAGTGCCCCCTGGCGCCGGCCCACCCTTGTCATTTTTCCACTCATCAATACAAGCCGTATTGAAGCCCAATTGCGCAGCCCGAATAGCCGCAATGTAGCCACCTGGGCCACCGCCGATGACGATGACGTCGAATTGTTTACTCATTTAAATTAACTTTCAGTTTTATAAGTTAGTCGCTCGGCCAAGCACCCTCAGAGATTGGCCTCGATTTCAACAGATGAACCGTGCAGATACAACGAATCGGGAGAAAGATCCAGCATGTCATCCCAAACCACCGTTCCATGCTCAACGTGCGCTTTAAAAAACAGCGCATTGTGTTTCAACCGTTTAAACGCTGGATACTCAAGATACGGCTTCACGTCAAAGCGCTTGACTGCACCGTCTTTAAAGGTGACAAGCAAGGTGTAATCATCTTGCGGCTGCACCTCTGAGACGCGCGGCAGAAGTGGTTTGGGTGGCTGAGCAGCATTCATTTCAAAGGATCAATCTTGAACAATTCTTTGCCTTGAATGGCCAAACTCCAATCAGCCATCAGTTCTTCAGAGTGAATCTCGATCCATGCCTGGACGAGACGTTGCTTCTTTTTGGGAAAACTGCCCGCCAACAATTCACCATCAGGAATCGAAAATACTGCCTCAGCGTCTTGGTAAAACACATGGATATGCGGCAGATGATGCTCTGCTGTATCCATGAAATACATGGATACCAAAATACCGTAAAACATCGAAATGGTTGGCATCGGCAGCACTTCGCCTTAAATATCAAACAACAAACGCGCTGGATCTTCCAGTGCTTCTTTCATCGCCACCAAGCCCAGCACGGCTTCGCGGCCGTCGATGATTCGGTGGTCGTAGCTCATGGCGAAATAGTTCATGGGGCGGACGACGACGACACCGTTTTCTACTACGGCACGGTCTTTGGTGGCGTGAACACCTAGGATGGCGCTCTGGGGCGGGTTGATGATGGGGGTGGACATCATGGAGCCGAACGTGCCGCCATTGCTGATCGAGAATGTGCCGCCGGTCATGTCTTCCATACCAAGCTTGCCCTCGGCTGCTTTTTTGCCGAATTCAGCGATCTTTTTCTCAATATCGGCAAAGCTCATTTGATCGGCGTTGCGCAAAATGGGCACAACCAAACCGCGCGGGCTGCCCACTGCGATGCCCACATCGAAATAGCCGTGATAGACGATATCACTGCCGTCTACCGAGGCATTAAGCACTGGGAACTTTTTAAGCGCATGCACCGCAGCTTTGACGAAGAAGCTCATGAAGCCAAGCTTGCAGCCGTATTCTTTTTCAAACTTTTCTTGGAAGCGCTTGCGCATTTCCATGACCGGGGCCATGTTGACTTCGTTGAACGTGGTGAGAATCGCGTTGCTCGATTGCGATTGCAACAAACGCTCGGCCACGCGAGCGCGCAAGCGGCTCATGGGCACGCGCTGCTCTGGGCGGCCCTCGAGTTGCGCGGCCAAGCTGCTGGCAGGCGCTACAACTTGCGCGAGTGCCGTGGTGGGCACGCCGGTAGGGATTTTTACATCATTTAGGGCTTTAGCCGGCATAGATGCTGCGCTAGATGCTCCTGAATTAATAGCGCCTGTATTTGAAGCGCCGCTTTGCACAGCGGCGAGTACATCGCCTTTGGTGACGCGGCCATCTTTGCCTGAGCCGGCTACCGAGCCAGTGGCCAAGCTGTTATCTGCCATGAGCTTGGCGGCGGCTGGCATGGCTACGCCAGCCATTGAGCCACCTGTTGCGGCTGCGGCAACGGGAGCTGCGGCGGGCGCAGCAACTGGAGCGGGTGCGGCAGCGGCGGGCGCAGCAGCGCTGGCCTTGCCTGCGCTGTCAATGCGCGCAATGACTTGCTCGGTGAGCACCGTGCCGCCATCGGCCACCAAAATTTCTGCCATCACGCCGGCGCTGGGCGCAGGCACTTCGAGCACGACTTTGTCGGTTTCGATTTCGATCAAGATTTCATCTTGTGCCACAGCCTCGCCGGGCTTCTTTTTCCATTGCAACAAGGTGGCCTCGGCCACAGATTCAGACAGTTGCGGGACTTTGACTTCTACGATTGCCATTTTTATTTCCAATTCTTAAATTCAAATTCAAAATGCCGGACGCAGAAGACGCAAAGGTTACGCAGAAAACACAGAAGGAATACAAAACAGATTTGTTTTGGCTTTCATTTTTGAATTTTTCTTGTATTTTCTTTTTTGCGTCTTCTGCGTAACCTCTGCGTCTTCTGCGTCCGGAAATTAGTCTTCAGTATTTACTTCGTCAACACAAAACCCTTGAGCTTTGCAAATGCGCCGTCAACCAGCGCTTTTTGTTGCTCTTGGTGCAAATGCGCGTAGCCAGCTGCGGGGGATGCAGAGGCTGCGCGGCCAGAGTAGCCGAGCTTTTGGCCGTCCGCCATGTTTTCGTGAATGTAATGTTGCACGAAGAACCATGCGCCTTGGTTTTGTGGCTCGTCTTGGCACCACACGATGTCGGTCGCGTTGGGGTACTTCTTTAATTCCGCGCCAAAAGCTTTGTGCGGGAACGGATAGAGCTGTTCCACGCGGATGATGGCTGTGTCGTCGTGGCCTTTCCCCTCTGACATACTTTCGCGCTTTTTCACCAAGTCGTAATACACCTTGCCCGAGCAAGCAATCACGCGCTTGACCTTTTTCGCATCAATCACTTTTTGCTCAGGGATCACGGTTTGGAAACCGCCTTTGGTGAACTCGGTGAGCGGCGATGTGGCGTCTTTGTTGCGAAGCAAAGATTTCGGCGTCATGATGATCAGCGGTTTGCGCAGATCACGCACCATCTGACGACGAAGCACATGGAAAATCTGGCTCGCCGTGGTCGGCTGCACGATTTGCATGTTGGTATCCGCTGCCAATTGCATGAAGCGCTCGAGGCGCGCCGAGCTGTGCTCAGGGCCTTGGCCTTCGTAGCCGTGGGGCAGCATGAGCGTGATGCCATTCACACGACCCCATTTCACTTCGCCCGAGGCGATGAACTGATCAATCACTACTTGCGCGCCGTTGGCGAAATCGCCAAACTGGGCTTCCCAAATCACGAGCGTGTTGGGCTCGTTCGATGCGTAGCCGTATTCGAAGCCCAGCACAGCTTCTTCCGAGAGCAGCGAATCGATCACCACAAAAGGCGCTTGGCCATCGGCCACGTTTTGCAGAGGAATGTACGTGCCTTCGTCGTACTTCTCGCGGTTTTGATCGTGAATCACGGCATGGCGGTGTGTGAAGGTGCCACGGCCACAATCCTCACCCGATAGACGCACGGCGTAACCGCTGGCCACGAGTGAGGCAAAGGCCATGTGCTCACCCATGCCCCAATCGACATTGACCTCGCCTCGACCCATGGCCGCGCGGTCGTCATAAACTTTTTTAACGAGCATGTGCGGCGTAACGGTCGCAGGTATCGTGGTGAGTTTCTCACCGATGCGCTTCCATTCGGCCAGCGGGATGGCGGTGTCGCCAGCGTCCGTCCACTTCTTGCCCAAGAACGGAGACCAATCCACCGCATACTTGCTTTTGAAATTGCTGATGGTGATGTCTTCGGTATGTTTGCCAGCATCCATTGCGGCGCGATAGGCTTTGAACATATCGTCGCCCAGCGTGTCGCCCAGGCCCTGCGCAGCGAGTTTGTCTGCATAGAGCTTGCGCGTGCCGGGGTGCTGTGCAATTTTTTTGTACATCAGCGGCTGGGTCAGCGCTGGTGTGTCTTGCTCGTTGTGGCCGAGTTTGCGGAAGCAAATAATGTC
>JANMFP010000482.1:0-2506 GCA_031378135.1 Variovorax sp.
GCTTTGAGGCGTATCTTGCGGCGCATAGCGCTTGATAACTTGGCCGTTGCGCCCCACGAGGAATTTGGTGAAATTCCATTTGATGGCTTTGCTGCCCAGCAAACCTGGCGCTTCTTGGCTCAGCCATTGGTAGAGCGGCACGGCTTGTGCGCCATTCACATCTACTTTAGACATCAGCGGGAAGCTCACGCCGAAATTCATCTCACAAAAGGAGGCAATCTCTTCCTCATTACCGGCTTCTTGCGCGCCAAATTGATTGCAGGGAAAACCCAACACAACCAATCCTTGGCTTTCGTAAGTTTCGTGCAAAGCTTGCAGGCCTTTGTACTGTGAGGTGAAGCCGCAACTGCTGGCGGTGTTAACAATTAGCAACACCGAGCCTGCATACTTTTTCAAGGCAATTTTTTTGCCGTTGATATCCATCGCGTCGAAATCGTAGGCGGTGTTGATGGCTGGCATGACAGGCTTTCTTAAAATTTGCTTGGGCTTTGGAACTGAAAGACAATCATCTACATTGTGGACTTTTCGTGCATGTTTTGTCAAAAAGCGAGACTATCCATACTAGTTCTAGGCAAAATGCGAGTGCTTCTATAGAATCAATTACTACTAATTAATTAAACAACACTGTCTAAGCCCATGATTTATTTGGATTATTTACAGTTGATGCTGTCTCGCTGCGGTGGCGTAGATGTGTATGGAGACAAACTATGAGTCAACCCCACAAGATTGCTCTGGTGGGCTTTTCGTCGTTTGAAAAGGTCACGTTTGAATCTTTCTTTCGACTAGCTGCGCGTCGCCCGCCGGGCTACTTGTTGGTAGACGATGCGGCGCAGGCGCATTTGGCGGTTGTCAATGCGGATGATGCAGCGGTTCTGCGCCAATCTATTGCCGTCAAACCAGCTAATCAAGTGTTGCTGATTGGCAGTCAAGATGGCGACACAGGATGGATGCTCCAGCGTCGGCCACTCAATTTGATGAAAGTGCTCGCGACTGTGGAAAGCTTGCTCACCCCAGCATCCGCAGCGCTAGCTGCCACTGTGCCGGCTGACTTGACGCCAACGAGAGCAAGCCATCCGGTGGTGTCACCTGCACCATCGTCAGTCACACGCTCTGCAAGCCGTGCGACTCAGCCAGCTCCCTTGCCCACTGCCTCAGCAGCTGCTTTCCAATCCAATATCACCCGTCCTGTATCATCCATCGCGCCTGCTGCATCTGCCGCCAAAGACTCCAGCAGATCTTCGCGAATGTCTGTGCGCACAGGCGCAGGCGCACTGCCTCGATTCGAATCGTCACATGACAACTTTACAGGCCTGAACGGTGCAAAGACAGTGCCACCAGACAACGCGGCAGATATCGATCACATCCTTGTGGTTGATGACAGCGATATCGCTCTCAAATTCATGCGCAATCGTCTCTCTCGCTTTGGTTTTCATGCCGATCTGGTCAACTCCGGCGAAGAAGCCTTGGGCAAGATGAACACGCGGCCTTATAAATTTGTTTTCCTTGATGTGATGATGGAAGGCTTGGATGGCTATCAAACCTGCCGAGCCATCAAGCAGCGTAAATACTCAGATGGCAAGCCGCCTGTGGTGGTGATGCTGACCAGCCGAGGCGGCACAATTGACAAAATTCGTGGCACGCTCGCTGGCTGCGATGCTTACCTGACCAAGCCGCTCAACGAACGCGATTTGATCGCCGTTCTCGCTAAACACGATCGCACTGTGGCGCGCGGCTTTCAAGAAACGAATTTTGGCAACAACGCCTCGGGGTTTTCACGGTCGGTCAAGTAAGCGATGCGCAGGCATCATGCAGGAATGCATGATGTGTGAATCAAAAGATATGCTGGTTATTTTTAGAACGAGGTGGGTATGAAAAAAGTTTTAGTGGTGGATGATGCGCCGGTTGATTCGCAAAACCTGCAGCGCATCTTTGCAGATGCTGGCTGGGTGGTTATTACTGCTTCTTCAGGTGCAGAAGCCGTGACCAAGGCCAAGGCCGAAGTGCCGGATCTGATCATGATGGATGTCAATATGCCTGGTCTGGACGGCTTTTCTGCCACGCGCCAGCTGATGCAAGACCCCAACACCAAAGGCATCCCTGTGGTGTTCGTCACATCGAAAGATCAAAAGGCAGATCGCGTGTTTGCGCAAATGCTTGGCGCCAAAGGGTATGTGACCAAACCCTACACGGCTGACCAGATCTTGGGCACGATTTAACTTAACGCCTAACATCTGCTTTGAAACTCGCACAAGGAATTCTCTGCGGCGCTTGGGCATTGGCGTTCCCGTTTGATTGGGCGCGCCAAATCGTCGATACGTTTGAGCTCAGCCCTGTGCCTAAATCACCCGGCTGGTTGCTCGGCGCAGCTAACGTCGATGGCAATATTTTGCCGGTGATCGATCTCAATGCTTACCTGAGCAACAGCATGTCCACATCGACACGCCAACAGCGCTTGTTGATTGGCGGCATATCGGGTGCGCTGAGTTCGGCAGACGCCACAGGCGAC
>JANMFP010000059.1:0-1566 GCA_031378135.1 Variovorax sp.
GCTGCCGATCCCCACTGCTCTTGGCATCTACGGTATTCAGCGTGTGCAGCAGATTGGGCAAGATGATCAGCTCAGCTGGCTCTTGATTCCTTTGCTCGGTTTTACGATCGCAGCTTGCGCTTTGACGGCTATTGTTTACGCCCTTTCTACGCCGGAGAAGTGGAATTCGAAATTCAATCCTTCGCTTGATCTAGAAGCTGCGCCGGGGCGGACGAATTGGGCAACGATTTTCGCCATCGTGGCTTCGCTCATGATTGGCACGGCGATTTTGATGGCGAGTATTGCGTTTAGTTTTCAGCGGTATTTTGAGTATCAGATTGAGGCTTCTCGGGTGATTTCTCAATAGTTCCCTTGCGCTTGTTTTGATTTTTCATTCATAGTTTGTCCTGAACCCGCCATCGCCACGGCGCACGCACCTCCGTTCGTGTCCCCCTTCGGGCTTCGCCCGAATTCCTCCTTTACCTCACTGCGGTACATGCGCATTGTCGATGGCTGCGAATGACTGATTAATAAACCAACAATCTCGGTTTTAGCGGAATGCCTTTTTTTGAGTGTTATCCCGTTCGCAAGATCGCGCTGCCTGCGTGTTATGCGGAGGTAAAGGGGGAGGCGGCGAAACCAACTTGCCGGAACGAAAGAAAACAAAACGCCGCCGGAGGACACGTAGCAAAACGCGCAGGTAGTGCGATCCACCAACAAAGCAAGCAACGGAAAAATTACTAATATGCTGCCCGAAGTGCTATGAAATCCATAGTGAGCCTCGCGTAAAATAAAACCATGCATATTCATATCTTAGGTATTTGCGGTACGTTCATGGGCGGCTTGGCGGCGCTCGCTCGTGAGGCGGGGCACAAGGTGACGGGCTGCGATGCGGGGGTGTATCCACCGATGAGTGATCAACTGCGTGCGCTAGGGATTGAATTGATCGAAGGCTTTGGCGCGGATCAAATGCATCTCAAGCCTGATGTGTATGTTGTGGGCAATGTGGTCAGCCGCGCTCGGTTGCCCGATGGTTCGCCTAAATTTCCGCTGATGGAAGCCATTTTGGAAAGCGGCACGCGCTATACCAGCGGGCCACAATGGTTGCAAGAGAACGTCTTGCAAGGCCGACATGTGCTCGCTGTGGCGGGCACGCATGGGAAGACGACAACGACTTCGATGCTTGCTTGGATACTGCAAGATGCGGGCTTGAAGCCAGGCTTCTTGGTAGGCGGCGTGCCACTTAATTTTGGTGTTTCGGCTAAATTGGGTGAAAAAGCTGCGGGGCACGCAGCGCCCTATTTCGTCATCGAAGCCGATGAATACGACACCGCCTTCTTCGATAAACGCAGCAAATTTGTTCACTATCGCCCACGCACGGCACTGCTTAATAATTTAGAGTTTGATCACGCGGATATTTTTGACAATCTTGGGGCGATTGAGCGGCAGTTTCATCATCTCGTACGCACGGTGCCAGCGAGCGGTCGCGTGGTGTTTAACGGCTTGGAAGAAAGCCTCACGCGCGTGTTGCATCAAGGCTGCTGGAGTGAGCAGGCGAGTTTTGGTGCAGCGGTGTCGGATTGGTCG
>JANMFP010000060.1:0-3424 GCA_031378135.1 Variovorax sp.
CACCCGCAAATACACGATCCATGCCGAAGGCTCGGTGCTGATTGAAATGGGCAACACCAAAGTGCTTTGCACAGCCAGCGTGGAAGAGCGTGTGCCGCCGCATAAGAAGGGCTCGGGCGAAGGCTGGGTCACGGCTGAATATGGCATGCTGCCGCGCGCCACGCATGATCGCAGCTCGCGCGAAGCGGCGAAGGGCAAGCAAAGCGGGCGCACGCAAGAAATCCAGCGCCTGATTGGCCGAAGCTTACGTGCTGTGTTTGATTTGAAAGCTTTAGGTGAGCGCACGATCAGTTTGGATTGCGATGTGTTGCAAGCCGATGGCGGCACGCGCACCGCGAGCATCACGGGTGCGTATGTCGCGGCGGTAGACGCTGTGAACTGGCTCATTGCGCAAGGCAAAATTCCAAGCAGCCCGATCACCTCGCCGATTGCAGCCATTTCCGTGGGTATTGTGCAAGGCGCGCCGCTCCTCGATTTGGAGTACACCGAAGATTCTGGCTGCGACACGGATATGAATGTGGTGATGACGGGCGCTGGCCATTATGTGGAAGTGCAAGGCACAGCTGAAGGCGTGGCTTTCTCGCGCGCTGAGATGGATGCGTTGCTTGGCTTGGCAGAGAAGGGCGTCACAGAGCTGATCGCGATGCAAAAGGAGTCACTATCAAATGCATAGCGGCGCGAGCAATATATATGCCGGCTAAGACCTGATTTCGTCATGAAAATCGTTCTCGCATCGAACAACAAAGGCAAACTAGCCGAATTGCTGCCGCTCTTTGCCCCGCTCGGCTTGGAGCTGATGGCGCAAGGCTCACTGGGCGTGCCTGAAGCGCCAGAGCCCTACAAAACCTTTGTAGAAAACGCGCTCACCAAAGCTCGCAATGCGGCGCAGCATACTGGCTTGCCAGCGATTGCAGACGATGCTGGTTTGTGCATCGAAGCTTGGGGCGGTTTGCCGGGCGTGGATACGGCATATTTCTGCACGACCGTGGGCTACGAGAAGAGCGACGATAACAACCGCCGTGCTGTCTTAGAAAAAATGAGGGGCGAGACCCATCGCCGCGCCAACATGATCAGTGTGCAAGTGGCTGTGCTCACGCCGTTTGATCCGCAGCCACTCATCTCCGTGGGGCGAGTGCATGGCGAGATCGCTTTGGAAGAAATTGGCGATGGCGGTTTCGGGTTTGATCCGGTGATGTACATCCCCTCACTCGCTAAGACCATGGCGCAGTTGGATGCTGCTCATAAAAATCAGATCAGCCATCGCGGCATTTCTGCGCGCATGATGGTGTCGCTGATTCAAGAGAATTGGTTGAAATCTTGAGGCTTTTGGCATGTAGCCGGCGTATTTGTTGTGTGTAGTGCTATTTATTTAGAAGCATTCTTAATATTACAACTACGATAGAGCGGCTGCGATTCCGAGGCGCTGCGCTTTGGGCATCCCACTCCGCGAATGTCCCCCTTCGGGCTTTGCCCGAATTCCTCCTTTATTTCGCTGCGTGAGATACCCAAATCACAGCGCCTCAAAATCGGTGCCACAGTACAAATCTAAATAAGCTGCTCACTCCTACTTCTGCGTGCCAATCATCTTGGAGCCGACCGTGGTTGGGTTATCCCCCGCAGCGAAATAAAGGGGGAATGCGGGCGCAGCACGCAGGAGGACATTCGCGGAGGGGGGTGACCCAAGCGCGGTCGGCATGCCTAAAGCGGTGGCGTGAAACTCTTTAGCGAGTTGACAGATGCCCAAGTGGTAACTCTCTAGAAGCCTTCACCTCGCCCAGTGAAAAACTCGTATGCAAATCCTTCACATGCGGCAAGTTAATCAAAGTCTCCATTGCAAAGCGGGAGTAGCTTTCGAGATCGGTAGCGAGCACAGTGATCTCGAACGAACCTTCGCCTGAGATGTGATGCACGTCCATCACTTCGGGAAGTTTGACGAGTGATTGGCGAAGCTCGCGGGTCACAGCGCCTGTGTTCACATCGGCATACAGGCGCACAAATGCAATCACGCCGAGGCCGAGTTTGTGGCGGTTGAGTTGGGCATGGTAGCCGCTGATGTAGCCCTCAAGTTCCAAGCGTTTCACGCGCCGCCAGCAAGGCGCGGGCGAGAGGCCGATGCGCTCGGAGAGTTCGGCATTCGTCAAACGCCCATCGCTTTGCAGTTCTCGCAGGATGCGAATATCGAAGCGATCTAGCCCGGAGAGCACCTCTTCCACCTCGGCCGTGATCGGCGCAGGCTCAGGGGTTTTGAGCTGCAAAGGTTGCTTTTTGGGCGGCGCGGGTGCTGTGATTTTTCGTTTCGTAGTCATGATGATTCGAGAATGATTGTTGCGCATATTAGATGAATCGCGCTATAAAAAGCAAGAGTTCGATACAGCGCAGCAAGACAAAGTGGCGTTTTTGAGATCACAATCTTTGCATGCGATCCATCATTCAATCTTTAGAAGAATCCAAAATCCGCGAAGTGGCCAATGCTGGGCTAGGGCGGGAAGGCGTGTTGTCTTTCTGGTTTGGCGAGAGCGATAAAGTCACACCCGAATTCATTCGGCAAGCGGCCATCGATTCGCTGCAAGCAGGCGATACTTTTTATTCACACAATCTTGGCTTGCTTGATTTGCGAGAAGCTGTTGCGCAATATGCGAGCTCACTGCATCAGCCGATTTCGGTTGATCGCGTTGGCATCACCGCGGGCGGCGTGAATGCGCTGATGCTGGCTTGTCAAACGTTGCTCGACGCAGGCGATGAAGTGGTGGCCATCACGCCAGTGTGGCCGAATTTGACTGCGCAGCCGCTCATCATGGGCGCAAAAGTGCGCTGCATCAGTCTCGCGCCTGATGCGCAGGGCGCTTGGCAACTGGATATGAATCAATTGCTGAGTGCAGTGACTGCAACAACAAAGCTCTTGATCTTGAATGCACCCAATAATCCCACGGGCTGGACTCTGAGCCGCGAAAACCAAGAAACGATTCTTGCGCATTGCCGCAAAACAGGGACTTGGATCTTGGCCGATGAAGTGTATGAGCGCTTGTATTACGGCAACAGCGACGGAAGCACTACGGCCAATGGCTGCGCGCCGAGCTTTTTGGATATTTCCACACCGCAAGATCGCGTGATCACTGTTGGTTCAATGAGTAAAAGCTTCCTCATGACGGGCTGGCGTGTGGGCTGGATGATTCTTCCAGAAGGTATGAGCGCGCATGTCGGTAAGTTGATTGAATTCAACACATCTTGCAGCCCAGTATTCATTCAAAAAGCTGCCGCATTGGCTTTACAGCGCACTGCCGATGTCACGCCACGCGTTGTGGCGCATCTTCATCAATGCCGCGATAAGCTGATCGCGCTATTGCAGCAAACCCCTGGCGTGCAAGTGGCTGCTGCGCCGGGCGGCATGTATGCTTTCTTTCAAATTGAGGGGCATCAGGACGCA
>JANMFP010000075.1:0-13242 GCA_031378135.1 Variovorax sp.
ATGACACGTGGACAAAAAACCGGGCGTGGCCCGAATGGCTATTACGTCAAAGGCGAGTTTGTCGCCGATGGCAGCGAGCTCGATATCGAGCTGAAGGCCGAATTCGATGGCAGCCGCTCCAAGCTCAAAGCCGAGAGCGATGCACTGCAAAAGCTCGGTATCCAATTGCTCGATTTGCCAGAGTCACGCTTGAAAAAGCTCGATTTGCCCGAGAAGCTTTTTGATGCGGTGCAAGAGGCCAAACGCATCAGCAACTTCGAAGGCAAGCGCCGGCAGATGCAATACATCGGTAAGTTGATGCGCAAAGTCGATGCTGCGCCGATTGAAGCCGCCGTACACGCCGCCAAAAAAGGCAGCGCCACGGAGACGCTCATGCTCCACCGAGCAGAGACATGGCGCGATGAGCTCATCGCCGTTGACGGCAGCTTTGAAAAATGGATGCGCGAATTTCCCGAGACGGATACGCAGCATCTGCGCTCGCTCATTCGCCAAGCGAAAAAAGCGATCGTGCCCGATGCGGGTGCTGGCGAAGCGCAGCGTCAAGCCAAGACTTATCGCGAAATTTTTCAAATCGTCAAAACCGCGTTGCTGGCGCAAGCAGGCGAGGCGACTGAAGGCGAGAGCGATGATGAAGAACAGGATGAATAAGCCATGAGCATGTTTGATCCTGCGCCATGCGATCCAGTCAAAATCGGCATCGTCTCCATCAGCGACCGCGCTTCTAGCGGCGTCTACGTTGACAAAGGTTTGCCTGCCCTCAAAGAATGGCTCAGCAAAGCCTTGAAGAACGCGATCACATTTGATGAGCGCTTGATTCCTGATGAGCAAGAACTGATCAGCCAAACCTTGATTGAGCTGGTTGATGCGGGTTGCTCTTTGGTGCTCACCACAGGCGGCACAGGCCCTGCGCTGCGCGACGTGACGCCCGAGGCGACGCTTGCGGTGGCACACAAAGAGATGCCCGGCTTTGGCGAGCAGATGCGGCAAATCAGTTTGAAGTTTGTACCGACTGCGATTCTGTCGCGCCAATGCGCCGTGGTTCGTGACAGAAGTCTCATTCTGAATTTGCCCGGTCAACCGAAAGCGATCGCTGAGACGTTAGAAGGGATCAAAGCCGGGGACAATCCAGTCTCTGGCATTTTTGCGGCCGTGCCCTATTGCATTGATCTGATTGGCGGGCCTTATCTGGAAACCCATGATGAGGTCTGCAAAGCCTTTCGGCCCAAATCAGCGATCAGAGTATCAACGCCAAAATCAGAATAGGCGCATATCGTCTTGCGCCTATCGCCTTGCTCATATCGTCCTCTCAGGGAATGTGTTTGGAACACTTATGTCACTATCTAAACTGCCTTTTTCCCACTCTTTTAGCACTGCAGCCGGCATAAGTGCTGCGCGGAACGCTACGCTTTTCATAGCATCTCTGATGGCATGCAATGCCTTCGCCGTGATCGATAAACACACCGAGCCTTACGTCAGCTACACCGTCAAAACCGGCGACACGCTACAAGGCCTCTCGCGCACCCTGCTCGCTGATCCCAAAAAATGGAATGAGCTGGCGCGCTTGAACAAACTGAAAAACCCCAATGTGATCAACCCTGGCTTGGTGCTGGATGTGCCGCGCAGCTTGGTCAATTTCGCCAATCAGCCCAAGCTTGCCACCAGCGGCGTGCTTCAAAGCGCCAACGGTACAGTCACGATCAATGGCGTGGCCGCAGCAGCCGGCGCTGCTGTGCCCGAAGGCGCGAGCGTGCAAACGGCCAATGGCAGCTCGGCCGTGGTTAAGCTGTCTGACGGTTCCAGCGTGCAAATCATGCCGCGCAGTTTGGCGCAAATCGTCGCGCAAAACGGCTACGCGATGAAAGATCCCGCCAGCAGCATCTCCACCACGTGGTTCTCTGGCGCGATCCGCTTGGTTGAAGGCATGCTCGATATTGCTGCCAATAAATCAGCACAGCGCAAAGATCCCCTGAATATCGTCACGCCAACGTCGGTGATCGGCGTGCGCGGCACGCAGTTCCGCGTGGCCTACGAAGACCCAGCCTCTGGCGCAGCGCGCACAGAAGTGCTGGAAGGTAAAGTGCGTGCAGACAATCCTACGCAGGGCGCAGGGGCTGATGTGGGTGGCGGCTTTGGTGTGGCCATTAAATCCAGTGAGCGCGCGATCAAAGTGGTGGCGCTCTTGCCCGCTTTGCCAGAATCCGCTCTGCCTGCGCGCGTGGAACGCTACCAGAGTAACGCACCTGGCAACTCATCCGTCGCGCCGCTTGCCACATGGACGGTTGGCGCTTTGCAAGGCGCAGCTGGCTATCGCGCTGAGCTCGCGCAAGATCCCGCGTTCACGCAAATCGTGTTTGATACCAAATCAAAGAGCCCCGCGATCAATCTGGCAGCAGCCCCCAACGGCAATTACTTTGCTCGCGTGCGCGGTGTGGACGCTTCCGGCATTGAAGGCTACAACGCTGTGCGCCGCATCGATATTGCCAATGCGCCTGTGACGCAAATTTGGATTCGCGAAATCAACATTGCCGCCAGCGCGGATGTTGTGCCAGATGGCGTTCGCTTGCGCGTTAACACCAGCGCTGCAGATACGCCGCGCGTCCTGCAAATTCAGATGGCGCGCGATGCGGCGATGAGCCAAGATGTGCAAGCGTTCGCGCTGGATACCCAAGGTCAAGTCACACTCAAAGATTTGAAAGCCAGTGATCGTCGCTATGTACGCTTCACGGGGTCATCACCGCAAGGCATGGCCAGCAGCAGCCCGGTTTTCCTGCTTGAGTTGCCTGCGAATTGGGGGCAAACCGTGTTGGGTATCAACAGCGCTTTACAAAACCTTCGCTAATTTTTTTACTTCAGTTCTTGACTGCACCAAACACCACGCGCGTTTGATCGCGCGTATTCACACGAATCGTTTGCCTGCCTTCTGCTGGCAAGGCCCAAGGTAGCGGCAGGTTATCGCTGATCACCGTGATGGTATGCTGACCAGCGGCTACATACGGGAATTCAAAGCGACCTTGCGCGTCAGTATCAACGCTAAATTTTCCATCCAGCAGCACACTGACTTGCGCCGCACCGCGCTCATTTGCATCTTGCTTTCCATTGCCGTTCTCATCCAAGAAGATCACACCTTGCACATTGCCTGCTGCTGAGCCTACTGTGCCGCCGATCGGCGCTTGCGAGCTGCCAGCTGTTTCGCTGTAGCGCAGGCCAATAAAGATGCCCTTGTCTTGCAAACGATTGCTCGTCGTGCCGGCCAAGGTGAGCGGACTTTGCACCAAGCTGCCCGCTTGCGGATTGCCTTTGATGCCAAACACAGTGGCATTCAAGCTCCATTGCGATGCGATGCGCCAATTGAGGCCAAGATTCAGGTTGTATTGCGCTTGCGAGTCGATCAGGCGGCTTTGCAAGTTGCTCGTCATGCTTAGATTCGGCGCGAGCTGCCAATCGGCATTGAGTGCTAAGCCATAACCGCGCATTGAACCGCGTGCTGGCAAGCCACTGCGTTTTTCTTGGTCTGCAGACAAACTCGTAGAAAGGCGTAAGTCTGCCATTGCATTGAATTCATGATCCAGTTGCACACGCACCAGCGTATCGGATGGATCACTGCGCGCCCATTCCGTTTGCAGGCGTGTATTGCCCCAACCGTTGATCCACTGGGCATACGCCAGCAGCGATTGCCCATCGCGGTTGTAGCGGCGCAGGCTGATGTTGCCTCCAAAACTGATCAAGGTGCTGTATTGATAGCGCAGCGCTTGCGTTGCAAAAAAACCAGTTGGGATATGGCCTTGCACCGGCGAGAGCAACTCAATATTGGATTCGCTGCTTAACTGGCGCGAGCTCCACCTGTGCCGCCAATAAGCGCCTTGCAAATCATTAGCCACCGGCCCTTCGAGCCAACTCAGATTCGGCTCTAAGTAAAACACGCCCCATTGGTTGGCATGGCCGTTGATGTTGAAACTGCCGTCGATCCAAGCGCCTTGCGTTGATGCATTGGGCTGCCCCGAAGCATTCATGCCATTGTTTTGGTTGTGCAGCAGGTTGATTTGTAGACTGTTCGCAGGCCCGTTTGCGCCTTGGCTTGCCGGCCATTGGCGCAGCGCAGCGGCATACAGTGATTGCGCGTTAATTCGGCCTTGACCCGTGTTTGAGAATGTTAATCCCGAGGGCACATTTTGCGCCGTCGCAAGTGTCGCGCCATACTGCCATCTGCTCGCATCCTGGCCCGTGCCAAAGCTCATGCGATCCTCGGCGCTCAAATACGCATATTGCCCGCCCGTGGTGTCAAAACGCGCGACTGGAAAACCTGAGTAGCCACCCGACTGCCCGATAGCCGCATTGATCTTCAAACCTGCCGCTTGCCGCCATTGGCTGGACAGGCCAAGCATGCCCGCAGTTGGCAAGCCAAGGCGCAAACTGTTTCGGGCCAGCTCCGGCACAGGTAAGCTGATTTGTCCCAGCGCGTTGTCGAGCTTCCAGCCACCCTCCAGTGGCATACCCTGCTGGCGAAGGCTCCACTGCACCTGCTGGCTGCTTTGCGCCACGCCGTTGACGGGTTGGCTGTTGCCTTGCTGAAAACCAATCTGGCCTGAGAAACTGCCCCAAAAAAGCGTGTCAACAAATCCTGTGGCTCGCAGACCAAAAAGATCGGTGGTGCTGCTCACGCCACGGCGATCAAAAGTTGTCTCTAAACTGTAGCTGCGAGGCAGGCCTTGTCGGTTGTAGGCTTGCTCGGCGATCTCTTGTGTGTCCGGTGTCAAGTTGCCATCGATCAACTTGTCTTGGTAGGCTAGGGTTGGTGCAGAAACCGCAGGGGTCGATTGTGCCCATGCCCCGCCCGCTGCAAGCAGCAAGTAGAGCGCTGTAGCTGTTCCACGCCAGGCCATCACTTCGCAGGGCTAAAAGTCGCTTCAAAAGCTTGCAAGCGCCCACCCCATTCCAAATTGCCTTTGATCGTGATGGGATAAATGATGATGGGCATGGGTGCATCTTTGGGCGCGTTGGGATCGGGATTGATCTGCAAGCTCACAGGCCGCGTCTCGCCGGGCAAAATGGGCAAGGTGTTGGGCGAGAAATCAATGCGTTTGCCGCTCGCATCGACGCCACTGAGCAAACCAGCCAAACGGCCATGCGCTGTGCCCTCGTTTTTCACGCTGATCAATGGCAGGCGATCCTTGGCCTCAAGCGTTGGCACCACGGATTGACCCACGATGCTCAGACTTGCCTTCGTGCCATCCATACCTGCATACACAATCACGCCGATACGGCCCGATACTGGAAAGTTTAAAGCGCCGGAATTCACACGGCTCGTATCCAAGCCTTCGATCATCACGGCAAAGCGGCATTCTTTGACAGGCGCATCCGCAGGCGGGCTCACCTGGATACGAAAGCGCACTTTTACATTTGCGCCCACGGTAAGCTCGCGGCGCTCCAGTGCTACCCACGGCCGGCAACTGCCCGGCTGCAATTCATCAAAGAACTGAACCCCACCTTGCTCATTGAGTTGCCAATCGTTGGTGTAAATCCGAAAGCGACCAGGTTGATCGCTCACCTGCGTGATTTCAATGACTTGCCGCGCATCTTGCCCGGGCTTGATGGCCATTTCAATGCGCGGAGGCGTGACCAAAGCTGAAAAGCCTTGCGCCTGCGCTACACCAGCGCCCAGCAATGCGCAAACAGACAACAACAGAGCCTGAATCTTTTTCACTGCACATCCCATTCAAAATGAACACGTAATGCCTGCTGAGATTGCAGCATTCGACCATCGGTTTGCAAACTGATGCTCATCACATCTTCCAGCAGGCTTTGTGTGATTTTGCCTTGCCAGACCAAAGCCCGCGAGCCCGAGAGCACTTGCCCATTGATGAAGATCCCTTGCGTTTGCCACTGCACATTGACCACCGAACCAGCCTGCGCTGGCAAGGCCATATAAATGCGCCCGGTTTGCCCAATGTGCGCTTGCGTATTGAGCCGTATTTGCACGCGCGTGCTACCGATGACTTGATGATCACCTTTGGAGGGTGAAATCGAGCGCCATTGCAGCGCAAGCTGCGGATTGAGCACTTGGCTTTGAGAATCATCTAACAGCACAGTGGCCGCTTGCGCAGCCCAGCTCATGGATGCCAACAACATGTAGGCCAGAAGTTGCTTCATGGTGCGGTTAATGTGTATGTGGCCACGCCGCTGTAGGTGCCTGCTCTTACGAGTACGTTGTTGGCGTATAGAAAAGTGTGGCAGTTTTCGACATAGCTATTGGCTGCGAAATTACGAAGCACCAGCGTACCGCCGCTGGGGAATGTGCCAGCAGGTATATCTGCCGCGGCATTGCCCAAAGCCGTGCTCGTCCAGCTGATTTGATTAAAAGGGATGGTGTTTGCGCCACTGGTCAAAGCTGCAGGGGTGTTGACCTGAAGCACAGCCGTCGTCGCGCTGGCTGCAGGCAAGCGAAAAAATCCGCCAATATAAACCTGCCCCGATGAAGGCACGCAAACGTTGAAGTTATCAAACGGGCTGTTGGCCTGCGTGCTGTTGGACTGCATGGGCTGGGCAGCGCCTGTGCCAACGGCATTCGCGGGCACGGTCACAGAGACCAAGTTAACCGTTGCATTGCTGGCATTTTGAGTGGCGTTGCCCACCGCCAGATAAACCGCACGCGGACCGGGCGTCACGGTGAGCACCCAAGCTTGCGCCACACTCGCAAGCAGCGCGGCGCTTAAGCCTATGCCGCACGTTGCTAAGCGCGGCAGCTTGCAACCCAAGTCAAAAAGTGCAATCACAGCAATGCATCTCCGAAAAAAACAACGCAAAACGATTCTCACACAGCCATTAAAAAAGCGCACCCAGGCTCACCTGATGTGCGCTTTGAAGGGTGATTTAAACTGAATTAAGGCAAAGTGGCGGTGTAAGTCACAACGCCAGCGTAAGTACCTGCAGCAAGCGTTGCAGCGTTGGCGTAGCTAAAGCTCCACGTACCAGACTGAGCCACCACACCGTTGACTGCGGCCAAATTATTGGTTGCACCTACAGCTGGAACAGCCAAAGCGCCAACAGACGTGCCGCTGATCTGCGTCCATGGAATCACCACCAAGCCTGGGTTGGTCAAACCAGTGCCTGAGCCTGTTGCTGCCAGCGAGATGCCACCGCCGGTGCTCAATACACGGGCAGAGAAACCAGCTGGGATGCCTGCAATCGCTGTGCCCGTGCCGATATTGCCAGCTGCTGCTGTGAACGTCTCGGTATCCACTTGCGGGTTAGGCGTGAAATCTGTGCCTGTGCCAACGCGCAAATACAAAACGCGAGGAATGACTACGTTGAAGTTGAGCCTAGCAGAGGCTGTCAAATTAGCACCAGCGCCACTGGCGATATTGGATTCGGCTTGTGCGGCAAATGCAGCGCCGAGAGCAGCTACAGCGAGAAGAGTTTTTACGAATTTCATGTCAGTCACCTTTGTCTATCGCCGTGCAGGATGCTGGCGTATGAACAGTAGTTTGCAACTGTGATGCCAACTTTTCAGGCTGTATTTCTGTGTTAAACCTCACGAAAACCAAGCGTTATCTCGTCAAACCGCTTAAATAATCTCCTCTTTCATCGCAAAATGCAATGAATGCGAATAAAATTATTTGCATTTTGCAAAAATGATGTTTAAACTGTTGGCATGCAAAAACCCATGCTTCCCGCTACTTTCCCCGGCATGCGCGTGCTGATCGTAGAGGATTTGGCTGCTTTGGCGATCCAATACAAAACATTGGCCACACGGCTGGGTGTGCAAGTCATCACGGTCAACAGCCAAGAATGGGCGCTGAAGAAAGCCAAAGAAGGCCCGTGGCATGCTGCTTTGGTGGATTTGAATTTGCCAGATGGCAATGGCTTTAATGTCATCAAAGCCTTACTCGAACACAGCCCCGCTTGCTCTCCAGTCGTGATCACCGGTGAGGATTCGCTCGACAACGCAGTGCGAGCCTCAGAGGCTGGCGCATTTGATTACATTGAAAAGCCCGTGGAAGCGGAGCGCTTACTGCTGACCTTGCGCAATGCCCTACATGCCGCGCAGCTGAGCCAAAAGGTCGCTCGGCTTGAATCAACTGCACCTGCCGCCTTTGAGCAATTTACTGGGCAAAGTGCTGTCATGCAAACGGTGTATCGCATGATCGAAACCGTCGCGCCGAGCAACGCACCGGTGTGCATCACAGGCGAATCTGGCACGGGCAAAGAGCTGGCAGCAAATGCGATTCACGCGCGTAGCCCGCGTCGCGGCAAAAAACTCGTTCCGATCAACTGCGCAGCCATTCCTGCAGAATTGATTGAAAGCGAATTGTTTGGCCATATGAAAGGTGCATTCACAGGCGCAGTGGCTGATCGCTTGGGTGCGTTCACGGAAGCCGATCAAGGCACTTTATTTTTAGATGAAATCGCAGAGCTGGATATCAGCGTACAAGCCAAACTGCTGCGTGTGTTGCAAACGGGCGAAGTCAAGCGCTTGGGCGAAGATCGCACGCGTGCTGTGGATGTCCGAATCGTCTGCGCGAGCCACCGAGATTTGCGCGAGCAAGTGCGCTTGGGGAAATTTCGCGAGGATTTGTTTTATCGGCTTTACGTGGTGCCGATGGAATTGCCGCCGCTTCGCGTGCGTGGTGAAGATATTGCACTGATTGCGCGTGAGCTTCTGAAGCGCTATGCGAAAGAAGATGGCAAGGCCTTTATAGATTTCTCTGAAGAAGCTATTGATCAGATGCGCGCCTACGCTTGGCCAGGTAATGTGCGCGAGCTAGTCAACGTGATCCGCGCAGTGGTAGCGTTGCATGACGGACAAGAGGTGCAGTTGCAGATGCTGCCAACGACAGTGCGGGCACACGGCTTGCAAGAAGTTCTGCTCCCACCCCAAACCTTATCTCAACCTGAATCTGCCTCCAGCATCAAACAAAACGAATCGAATGATGCGCTATGGTTTCACGAAGAGCCTGATGCAGGCAAAACTTCTCCGACGGCCGCGCCTGTCGTCAACCGGTACGATCCACTGCGTGTGCGTCCCTTGGCACATATTGAGCGAGAGGCTGTTGACTACGCGCTCGGTGCATTTGGCGGCAATGTGGCGCGAGCAGCGCGTGCACTAGAAGTCAATACCTCCACGCTGTATCGCAAAATTCAAGCATGGAGCGCACAGGAGGCCTCATGAATAAAGAACGAGATCTGCTAGAACGTATTCGTTTACTCACGGCGCAGAATGCACAACTCCTAGATGAAGCTCGCGAAGAATCTCACAGTCGCTTGATGGCAGAGGAAGCCCTTGGCCTCACGGAAGACCGCTTACAACTCGCGCTTGATGCAGCAGGCCTGGCCAGTTGGGAATGGCATATTGATGCAGGATTTGTGGTGATTTCGGCGCAATTCGAGCAGATGCTAGGCTTGGAACACGATCTGCGCCGCCAAAAAGAAAAACATTGGCTGCCAAGCGATTTATCCACCATGGTGTGGCCGGACGACAGCGAGAAACTGCGCACGGCAATTGTGCGCACCCTGAAGCAAGAAGATGTTTTGTTTGAGGCGGAATTTCGCCTACAAACGTCCCGCGGATTGCGGTGGATCGAAAGCTCAGGCAAAGTGGTTGCGCGCGATATGCTCGGCCGTGCACAACGAATGATCGGTGTCAACCGCAACATCACACGCCGCAAACTTGCAGATGTTGCAATGAGACTCGCGCGCGAAGATGCCGAGGCCGCCAACTTAGCCAAAGACCAGTTTCTTGCGAACATCAGCCACGAAATCCGCACCCCGCTCAATGGTGTGATTGGCATGAATAATTTACTTGCACAAACCGAGCTTGACTCAGAGCAACGCAAGTATGTCGATCTGGTGGCAAGCTCAGGCCGGGCGCTATTGGCCTTGGTGAATGACGTGCTCGATTACTCGCGATTCTCGGCGGGCGGCGTGGTGCTGGAGCAAGTGAGATTTCCCCTGCGTCGCTGGCTCTGGGAAGCCGTGATGCCCTTGCAAGTGATTGCGCAATCTAAGGGCTTGGAGTTGAAACTCAACGCTGCGCGAGAGTTGCCCGCTGAGATCGTGGGCGATCCGGGGCGTATGCGGCAAATCGTGAGTAATTTGGTCAGCAATGCCATCAAATTCACTCAGCGTGGCTCAGTGACGATTAGCATGAGCATGCGAGAGCTTGAGCCTGAACTTAGGCAAGAGCAAGAGCAACTGTGCATTGAAGTGCAAGACACGGGTGTTGGCATTGCGATCGACAAGCAACAAACTATTTTTGAAGCCTTTGTGCAGGCCGATAGCTCCACATCGCGCCGCTACGGCGGCAGTGGCCTCGGGCTAGCGATTTGCATGCAACTGGCTCAAGCCATGGATGGGCGCATCAAGCTGAAAAGCCAATTGGGGCAAGGCAGCTTGTTCAGTGTGTGGATTCCCATCTTGGATGCTTATGCCTCGAATTCACAGCAAGTATTTGCCGACACGCAATTGGGTCAAAACGGCTTAGGCGATACGCAGCCCGCGGGCTTACCTAGCCCATCAGAATTCGACCCAGACCGAACAAAACATGCGCCTGCGGCAAATAGTGTGCCCTATCGCGGGCAACATGCTTTAGTGGCTGATGATCATGAAGTCAATCGCATCCTCGCCCGCAAGCTGCTAGAGCAACTGGGCTTTGAAGTCACACTAGCAGAAGATGGTGCGAGGGCATTGGAAGCTGTGTTGACACAAGAATTTGATGTGATTTTCATGGATATTCAAATGCCGCAAATGAATGGCTGGCAAGCCACGCATGAGTTGCGCCAATGGGAAATCCAGGCCAGGAAAGCGCGTGTACCCGTGATGGCTTTGTCTGCACACGCCTCAGCGGCTGACCGCGAACATGCCTTGTCGATTGGCATGGATGGCTACCTCACCAAACCTTTGACGGCTGAGGCTTTGGCGGCAGCTTTGTCTAATCTGCGCAACTTGCGCACGCAACCCGCGCAACGAGAGCATACCCATGGGCCTACCGCTGAGCCCAAAACCAGCGCATCTGTTAACGCGAACAGCCCGATTCAATGGGATCTGCTGCTATCTCGCTTGGGGGGCGACCAAGCAGCCATGCGCGAGATGGCGCGTGCGATGCGGCGTGATTTGCGCCAGCGCATGGGCGAAGCCTACGAAGCATTAAAAAGCAAAGATAGGATGGCCTTGCAAGTCCACTCACATGCGCTCAAAGGCGCGCTTGCAAGCATTACAGCAACCGATGCTGCTGAGTTGGCCAGACAACTCGAAACTTCGACCAATGATGAGCAAGCTGAGGCAGTGTTCAAGGCATTATCAGTGCAGACCAAACGCGTGTTTGATGCTCTCAAAGAGGCCTAGTGAATGGACTTTACTTGCCAACCAACTCGTTGAGTTTTTTGGCATCCAACTTTTCAGCCTGTGCATGCTCGGGCATGCAATCCGGTACGGCCTGCGCTGAGGAAATTTTCTCGATCACTTGCCAAAGCAAAGCAATTTGATCTTCTTGGCTGGCGGCATTGTCGATCAAGCCGCGCATCGCAAGGCTCAAGGGATCATCGTCTTGTGTGATGCCGTAAGCGGAGAATTTCTCTTGCACTACTCCAGACGCACCTGCTAAGCCTGTGGTGACATCTGCGCTCACGCCTTCTTTGCTCGGTATGATGCGCGCCGGAATGCCCACTGCCGTAGCGCCTGCGGGCACTGGCTTGATCACCACAGCGTTGCTTCCGATCTTCGCGCCATCGCCTACGACGAAGCCGCCCAGTACTTTCGCGCCAGCGCTCACCACCACATTTTTGCCAAGCGTTGGGTGGCGTTTGGCGCCTTTGTAAAGCGAAGTGCCACCCAGCGTGACACCCTGATAAATCGTGCAGCCATCGCCAATCTCAGCCGTCTCACCGACCACCACGCCCATCGCGTGATCGAAAAAAACGCGCTCCCCGATTTTTGCACCGGGGTGAATTTCAATCCCTGTGAACCAGCGTGAGAGCTGAGAGATAAAGCGCCCCAGCCATTTCAGGCCTGCATTCCAGCACCCATGCGCCAGCCGATGCAAGATCACCGCATGCAAGCCGGGATAACAAGTGAGCACCTCAAAGCGGCTGCGCGCTGCAGGATCGCGCTCAAGGATGCATTCAATGTCGGCTTTGATTCTGGAAAACATCGTTCGAGTTTAGCTTTTTTGCTTAGGCTGCGCTTCAAGCACCGCCTTGGCAATGCCCCGCAGGATATGAATTTCTTCATCGCGCAACTGCGTGCGATTGAGAAGATCGTTCAGACGCGGCATAAGTTTTTTGGGCGCTTCTGGATCGAGAAATTTCAAATGAATCAAAGCTTCGCTCAAGTGTGTTAGCGCACCCGACACAGCGGCTGCATCGGCTAGCTTGGTGGGCGTTGCAGGGCTCATTTCGTATGAGCCGAGGGCATTGCGCCAGTCATAAGCAATGAGTTGCACAGCCGAGGCCAAGTTGAGCGAGCCATATTGCGGATTCGTCGGAATACTGAGCGCCGCATGGCAACGGTACACATCCTCATTCTTCATGCCGAAGCGCTCTGTACCAAAGAGGAAGGCTATTTTTATATCGTTTTTTGAAGGCAAATCGGCTTCTAGCCGGCGTATTCCTTGCGTAGAGTGCTCATGATTTAATAGCAAATCAAAATACGCACGTGGGGTGTAAGTGGATGGGCCGAAATCGCGTGCGGTCATCGCGGTGGCGCAAAGATGGTTCACGCCTTGCAAGGCATCATCTAAAGTCGGCACGATTTGCGTTTTAGTGAGCACATCGGTTGCGCCGCTGGCACGCTGGATCGTCTCATCGCGATTGAGTACCTTCGGATCGCGTGGCGAGACTAAAAATAATTCGTCAAAGCCCATCGTCTTCATGGCCCGCGCCGCTGCGCCAACATTGCCGTTGTGCGAAGGCTCAATCAGAATAAAGCGCGCCATGTCTGCCTAGCCTCACTGATCAAGCTTCAAGCTTTACCGGCCAGCCGCTTTAAGCCCTGCCATTGCTGCTGCACAAACCCTTGGCCGTAATTGCGGCCAAGTTCGATTTGATCGCGCACACCCGTGGCATCAAAACGCTTTTCAAAATTGCCCGTGCGAAACAACATATCCCACCAAGGCAGCAGCACGCCAAAGTTGTGGCCGCCCATCACTTTGCTGGGAGATTCGTGCCCAATGCCAATCGCGTGATGCAGGCGATGAAAGCGCGGGCTCACCCAAAAGCGCTCGCCTATTTGGCCAAACCAAATTTTTAAATT
>JANMFP010000080.1:0-6445 GCA_031378135.1 Variovorax sp.
GCGGTGATCGCGCTGCAGCGGCATGTGGGTCGCTCAGCGCATGGCGCGGTGGAATTGAAGCAAGCTTTTTCTTGGCTGTCGATTGGCCCGGCGGCGGCAAATTTTGTAGGGCCGTTTTTAGCGGGTGTGTTGATTGATGTGGCGGGCTATCGCGCCGCGTTTGCGCTTTGCGCATGCTTGCCGGTGCTGGCTTGGTTGCTGGTGCGCAAGGCGCATGAAGAGCCGATGCCATTGGCGCAAACGGTGGAGGGCGAGCAAGCCGTTCCACGCCGCGCTTGGGATTTGCTGCGCGATGAAAATTTCCGCCGTCTGCTGCTGGTCAATTGGTTCATGAGCACATGCTGGGATGCGCATGCCTTCCTCGTGCCCGTGATTGGGCATGAGCGTGGCTATTCTGCTTCGGTGATCGGTACAATTTTTGGCGCATTCGCTGTCGCTGCGGCTGCTGTGCGCGTGCTGCTGCCAGTGCTTGCGCACAGCTTGCGCGAATGGGCAGTAATCACGCTGGCCATGGTGCTGACTGCGATGCTGTTTGTGGTATACCCGCTGATGCCAACCGCGCTTTCGATGGGCGTGGTGTCGGTGTTTCTCGGTTTTACTTTAGGTTGTGTGCAGCCCATGATCATGAGCACTTTGCATCAGATCACGCCCGAGGAGCGACACGGCGAAGCGCTGGGCTTGCGCATGATGACCATCAACGCTTCGAGCGTTGCAATGCCATTGATCTTGGGCGCAGTGGGCGCGGCCACGGGCACAGCAGTTTTGTTTTGGGCGATTGCTGCGATGGTGGGGGCAGGCTCGTATCAGGCTACAAAACTCAAGAATTGAGTTTTAAGACTGATTTTCAAGCAATTTAAACAGTTGGCCGGCGTATTTACTGCGTAGTATGCTATTTAATCAGTAGCAAATCTATCATCATAGAGGCAGCCAGTCAAACCCCGCAGTGCGATCAGGCAAGCCCCAGTGCGGCGCGTAAGTGGGGCCTAAAAAATACAAGCCATCTGGTGAGAAAGTAGGCGCAGAAAATTCGCGTTTTCTCGCGGCCAATACATCGCTGGCCCAAGAGATGGGCTGGTCGCCACGACCAATCGTGAGCAGGCAGCCCATGAGATTGCGGATCATGTGATGCAGAAACGCATTGGCTTCAAAATCAAATCGGAAATACGCGCCGCGCTGGCTGATATCTGCACGCAGCAAGGTTTTGATCGGCGAAAGCGATTGACATTGCGCCGCGCGAAACGATGAAAAATCATGCGTGCCGAGCAACTGCTTGGCAGCTTCTTGCATCGCCGGTAAAGACAGGGGCAAATGCTGCCAGCCCACACGGCGCTGCTCAATGCTGGGGCGCATCGCGGATTGCAGCACGATATAGCAATAGCGGCGGGTCAGGGCACTCGCGCGGCAATGAAATTCGGGGGGCATCACCTGTGCCCACTGCACGGCAATGTCGTTGGGCAAGAAGCGATTGACGCCGCGCATCCAAGAAAAGCTCTCGCGCTCTAAGGGCGTATCAAAGTGAACGACTTGCATCAGCGCATGCACGCCAGAATCGGTGCGGCCCGTGCAATTGGTGACGACACGTTGATCGGCTTTAAAACCACTGAAGAGGCGCAAGGCCTCTTCAAGCTTGTCTTGTACGGTGTTGCCACCCAGTTGGCTTTGCCAACCGAGGTAGGCCGAGCCGCTGTAGCTCAGACCTAGAGCAACTCTGGACATGTGCGCAGCATCAGCCCAAATCGGCAAGCATCTTTACAGCGCGTGCTTTGAGTGCGCCGGTGGCTTCATCGGCCACTTCTTGTACCAAAGAACGGGCTCCATCGGCATCGCCAATGTCTTTGAATTCCATCGCCAAGGCCAACTTGGTCTCTAGTGGATCGCCACTGACACCTGCATCAACCAGGCTGGAGGCGGTTGCAGCGCCGGGCAGATCGAGGGACAAGCCACCTAGGTCAAATTCGAGCGCGCTGGGCTCACTGGGGCCGGTTTTGAGCGCCATCGGCGCGGTGGGTGCGGGTGTGTAGCCAGGCGCGGCAGAAAAGTTGAGACCGTTTGAGAACGACTCGAAATCTGGCGCCGAGAGTTTGATGGCTTCTAGAGCTGCTGGCTCGCTCATGTCGAAGTCCACCATCGGCGTGGGTTCTGCCATGGCGCGCACGGAGATGGTGGGCTCATCGTTGGGAGGAGCGTTCGTCATGCCAGCGCTGGGCGCTGATACAAAATCATCACCGCCCGCACTGAAATCTAAATCGAGATCAATACCGAAATCATCATTGGCATCTGGCTGCGCTGTCTGCGGTATGGTCTGCGTGCCACCGAAGACTGCACCTGTGGTTGCAACAGCTGCGGCGGCACCGCCCAGCATGACGCTGCCTGCAAGACCTGCGCTGGCAGGTGCATTGCCTTGTTTGTACAGCGGATTCGAGGGATCAATCTCGCGGCCTAGAGCGCTGCCAGCCTCCCATTCCATGCCTGTGCCTTGCGTGAGATTAAAAGCTTCCTTGGCCACTGTTTCAAAAGCTTTGGTGTCACGGCGTTTGGCATAAATTTCCATGAGCTTGGCATGAATGGCTACGCGCGATGGGTTGCTGCGCAGTGCTTCTTTGAGGATTTCCTCGGCTTGCAAATCGCGGCCATAAGCCAAATACACATCGGCTTCAGCCACTGGATCCACATCTCCAGCGGCATCAAGTTGGCTCGGTGAATACACCATCGAGGAACCAGCGCCTGCACCACTGCCGGAGTCAGCTGTGTCAACACGCTGACCACCAGATGCACCAAAGAATGAATCGGGTTGTAGGCGGCTCTCTAAGAAGGAACTGTCGACCAGCGTGGCTTTTTTCTTTTGACGAATGCGCCAGAAAGCCAAGCCGCCCAAGCCAACGAGTAGTGCTCCTGCGCCGGGCAAGACGGCAGGGTTGTCCATCAAGCTTTCTATGAAGCTGGGCTCGGGTGGGGGTGGTGGGGGAGGTGCTATAGGTTTGGGAGCTGCTGCTACGGGCGCAGGAGCTGGCGCAGCGGTTGCTGTAGATGTTGTCGCGGTTGTTGTGGTTGTGACGGCAACGGTTGGCGTGCTCACAGCGGCGGTGCTGGTGGCAGGCGTTACAGCCGCAATGCTTGTGGTGGGTGTCGTTGTTGGCGTGCTGACAGCGGCTGTTGGGCTTGGCTTTGCAGCCGAGGCTGCTGGCGCTGTTGGGGCTGCAGTGGGCGTTGCCGTGGCTGGGGCTGAAGCTGGAACACTAGGCGCACTGCCTGCGACTTTCACACCGGGGGCGCTGGCCGCTGCGGCAGGAGCGCCAGCAGGTGCGGCAGCGCCGGGCTTGGCGACTGTGCTTGTGCCGAGTTTGTTGAGATCTTGAATATTCTTGGACAGCTCAGCGACGCGCGTGGCGTTGTCTTTGGCTTGCTTGTCTTTGGCAATCGCTTCTTCTTTGGCTTTCGCGGCCACCGAGCCTTTGCTTAAAGTGAGCTTGTCGGGTGCAGTTGCGCTCGATTTGGGCTCGCTCACATTGGCTTGCACTTTGCCGCCTGCAGCGCGGCTAGGCGCTGCTGCCACTGCGGTGGGCGCACCCGAGGCTAGCCGACGACGGAATTCATTGAAATCCTTGGATTGTGCAGAAATAGTTTCTTTGGCTTGAGATTCGCCAGTGCCGGGCGCTGCGGCGCTGGCGGCTTGCATGTCGATCACAGCACCACTTTTGAGGCGGTTCACGTTGCCGCCGATAAAAGCATCGGCGTTGTTGTTGAGCATGGCAACCAGCATTTGATCGAGCGATACGCCAGCGGGCTTGTAGCGTGCTGCCAAGGCGGCTGCGGTATCGCCTTGTTTGACAGTGATGCCATCTTTTGGCGCGGGTTGTGCGGCTTTGGGGGCTGTTTTTTCCGCTGACTTGACAGCAGGCTTGGGCATGCTCTCACTGCGGGCTGGGCGCGGCGCAGTTGCTGCTGGCGCGTTAGCGGGAGCGCCTTGACGGCTAGAAACGGCAGGTGCTGGCGTTGCCTGAGCAGGGGCAGAGACAGAGGCAGAGGCAGCAGGAACTGCCACGCCTGGCGCGGCTTGGGCACGCATGTTGGAGGGGTCAAAAAGCATCGTGTAGTCGCGCACGATGCGGCCTGAGGCCCAGCTGGCTTCTAGAATCAAATCAACGAAGGGTTCGTTGATCACGCGATCGCTGTTGACGCGCAAAAAAGCCGTGCCATTGGCGCGTCGCTGCAAGCTCACCTGCGCTCCGCCCAAGGCTGAGTTGTATTCCAAACCGGCAGCGCGGAAAGCATCTGGATTGGCAATGTTGGCGCGAAGGCTAGCCGCTTCCTCAGCCGTGATCTCTGGCACATCAATTTCAGCGCGCAGTGGCTCGCCCAGCGCAGACAACACATTGACACGCCCCAAGGCCAGTGCGGCAGCATCCTGCGAAGCAAAACCAAGGATCAAAGCCAGCGCCGCGGCCGCTATTGGGGAGCGCCAGCTGTTCAGTGGGCGCGGCTCTGGTGGATGCGTACTGACGCGAGCTATCGCCTGACCAGCTTGAGGCCGCCCCGAATTGCGTTGCGATGATGTAACTGGGTTTGTGGTCATTTTGCTCACGCTTTTGCCTGAAGTTTTTACTAAAAAGAACCTTAACATCAACTAGTTAGCTTGACAAGCTGAGAATTGGTCTAAGGTTTTAAACCCCTTGATTTTCCTACCAAACTGCGTCATTTTTTGTTGTCTGGTGACAACGCAAATCCTTGGTAACGTGTTTCCGCGAGGTACTAGGCCAAAGCAAGTGCTTGGGGAGAACTGGCCGAATTTGTAACACATTCAGCCAGTTTCGCGAGACATTTAAGCTTCTAACAAGATTTGGAGCATGCGACGCAGGGGTTCAGCCGCGCCCCAAAGCAGCTGATCTCCGATGGTGAAAGCACCCAAATACTCAGGGCCCATGGCCATTTTGCGGATGCGGCCAACGGGAATCGTCATCGTGCCTGTCACGGCAACAGGCGTGAGGCCGGAAAGCGTCGCTTCGCGTGTGTTGGGGATGACTTTCACCCAAGCATTGTCTTGCGCGATCATGGCTTCGATATCGGCCAAAGGCACGTCTTTTTTGAGCTTGAAAGTCAGCGCTTGGCTGTGGCAGCGCATGGCGCCGACGCGAACGCAAAAGCCGTCCACAGGCACCGGCGCGCTTCCAAAGCCCTCGCCAAGCCCCATGATCTTGTTGGTCTCGGCCATGCCCTTCCACTCTTCTTTGCTCATGCCATTGCCTAAATCTTTGTCGATCCACGGAATGATCGAGCCACCCAGCGGCACGCCGAAATTGGCCACTTCATCGCCTGCGAGGGCTCTTTGGCGCGCGGCAACTTTGCGGTCAATCTCCAAAATCGCACTCTTTGGGTCATCAAGCAGGCTTTTGACTTCGGCGTTTAAAGTGCCGTATTGCGTGAGCAGCTCACGCATGTGCTGCGCGCCACCGCCTGAGGCCGCGTGGTAGGTTTGGGTGGACATCCATTCCACGAGGCCAGCTTTGTACAAAGCGCCCACGCCCATGAGCATGCAACTCACCGTGCAGTTGCCGCCAATCCAGTTTTTGCCGCCTGCACTGAGGCTGTTTTTGATCACCGGCATGTTGACCGGATCGAGAATGATCACGGCATCTGAATTCATGCGCAGCGTGGAAGCGGCATCAATCCAATGGCCGCTCCAGCCACTCGCGCGCAGCTTTGGGTACACCGCGCTGGTGTAATCGCCGCCTTGGGCCGTGATGATGATGTCGCAAAGCTTGAGTGCGGCAATATCGAAAGCGTCTTTGAGCGTCTTTTCGTTTTTCGCCTGCGCGGGGGCAGCGCCGCCAGCATTCGATGTGGAGAAGAAAATCGGCTCGATGTGATCGAAATCTTTCTCAGCGATCATGCGATCAATCAGCACAGAGCCGACCATGCCGCGCCAGCCTACCAGTCCAACGGTGTTTCCTGTTTTCATTTTCATTGCCCTTTTTAAAGTTTACAAATGCTTAGATAAGCTACTTTGCCCCGGCTCGTCTGTGTCCGGGAAGGGCGCAAGACGAACCGGGCTTGTTTAGCCTGTTTTGGTAATGGTCTTGGTGGTGATGGCGCAGGCCAACAAGCCAGCGGTGCTGGCTGTTTTGAGATGGGCTTGCGGCAAATTCACGATCAAATTATAGCTGCACAGAACATCACGCCCAAGCCTTCAAGTACTCATCCCAATGCGCCTCATGCGGCGCAAGCTCGTTCAAGGTGCTTTTAACGAAAGTGATTTCGTCGTCGTATTCTTTTTCCGTCAAGCCACCGCGCATTTTTTGGAAGCGGCAATAGACGAGATAAGTGTTCATCACATCCGTTTCGCAGTAGCGGCGAATGTCTTCCACACCGCCTGCCAAATACGCTTCATAGACTTTGCTGCCATCCATGCCCAGCTTGCCGGGGAAGCCGCAGAGTTTGGCCATCGCAT